>NZ_JBGFFF010000091.1:0-19273 GCF_056175785.1 Acidovorax sp. LjRoot204 | reverse complement strand
CTACAACGGAGTCGGATGCTGTACTTTGGACGATACCTCTTAGTTGTGATCTCAATTGCAACTTGCCAAGCCGGATGTGGAGACAGCAAGCGGCTTTCGCCCCCAGTTGAATGGAGCGCAGCCCTAGGAGGTAAGACAATCCGCGAGCTACATCAACTCTTGGGGCCTCCGCAGGAGGATGGCAGCGCCAAACAGTTTCAGAACTGGGTTTTGCAAGAGTCCAGCGGGGGGCAAAAGATACTGAAAGTACTGTGTCCCAACCGATGTGCCCCCGATGAAATGCCCGCAGAGGTTTACTATTTCGCCTATGAACAGGGAAACCATAAGCCTGTTCTTGTGAAACGCTTAAGTCCCTAGGCTTTGATCTTCTGCAAGGCGCGGACTGGCTGCTCTGGGCCCGCTAGCGTCCCTAGCCGTGGGACAGAATCCGGCCAGGTACAGTCAGTGTCGGCAGGTGAAAGCGGACCTTAAACAACGACGGGCAAGACGGTGCAAGGGCGTAGACCATCTAGATGTGAAAACGTCCAGCGTGAAACGAACTCTCTGCCGCGTAACAATGCCCGGCCACCTCAGCCCCGGACAGCGAACGCTTTCGCTCTGACCGTCTGCAGCTAACAAACTCCAGTCGCAGTCAGCTGTTGCTGATCACAGCCATACAGTGAGGGACCCATTCTGTTCCACGCCCCTCCTCGTGCTGCAAATTAAAAGTTGTGCCGGTAGTGCATTGCATGTTCAATCAAAGTAGACCGTGACCTCTGTCTGTCTTTGCTCTACACGAAATATCCCGCACACACCCTTGCACTGCCGAGATGAAGTTATTTCTTGAACACTTTGGACTATTAATTTTTGTTGCCATCCTTGTAGTCTGGTTGTTGATACTGCTCGTGCGATATCCACTGCAAAACGAAAACGAAAGTGTCCTCAAATACCTGTCTCGGTTCTGCAAAAAATACGAAGGCTTGCCCTGCTTGCAGATGAAAATTGTCATTTGGACATGTTCTTTGGGGACAATTTTTGCAACTCTAATGAATAGTTTTATTCGGCCTTGAATGGCTCCAGGTCAAGTCATGGGGGGGGGCCTGTACCGGTCACTTAGGCTACCAAACATCCCAAGGCAATTCACACACATCTTTCAATGATCGCTTTGAGGCACGCAACTGAGAGACCGCTCAGGGCCCTGAGCCGTCCTTGCCTAGTTTGTGGATGCGAGGCTTAACTACAGGCGAGCTGCAAAGCGTGATGATGCTTCGCTCAATCCCATGTTTTCTGCCGCCAACTGTAGTTCCGCCCAAAAAGCTGGAGGGGAATGGCAAAGGTTGCCAAGGAATTCAGCTTCTTCCAGCGCCAGCCCGAGTTCGTTGTGATCTAGAAACTCATTCATCTGATGAAGAGCGTCTAACGCCTCATTGGGGAGTGGAGACGGAAGGTGACCTTTACTTGCAATCAAGTGCCGAGACGTGACTGTCCAAGAAGACCTTAGATCCTGGGTTGCCATTGTTGCCACCTCCATTTACCAATGCCCGCTCCTGGCCGCTAGTCAGCTTTGGAGCGCGCTGAACGCTTGGCAGTATTTTTTAGCACGAGTGCACATCCGAGCATCAAGATGCCAGCAATCGTGGCGAGCCATTTGCCTTCTCCACCCGCTATCCAATTCAATAAACCGTACACCAAGTTCGGAAGCGCTGATTTTGCGCTGGAGCTAGAACTTCCGAGCTGGCTACTTTGAGCCACTGCTATCAGCGTTAGTCCAAGAAAAAATAGGAGGGAGCGCATCGAGGATGAATGACTGCTTATGGCCGAATTCTGCCCCACGGCGTGGGGCGCTGGCGGGCCTGAGTAGACGGTGGGTGTAACCTGTCCGTCAACCAGAAGCCAAAATGTGGCGCTGAATGCGTGCCTTGCCTGATGAAGATGTGGCCCAGGCCGCCGGGCGTTGCCCTTCCTGCTGGTGCGACCAGACCAATCTGGCGGATATGCTTGGCGAGCCGCTCAGCAGCTTGCGTGACCACCCCCACCGCCTCGGAGGCCGGCACCGCTGGGCCAAAACACGATTACAAAAGTAAAATCATTCCATGCTCGATGACCGTGCCAAGTTGTTGCTCAAAGCCCTGGTCGAGCGTTACATCGCTGATGGGCAGCCCGTAGGGTCGCGTACCCTTTCCCGCGCGTCCGGGTTGGATTTGTCGCCTGCCACGATACGAAACGTGATGGCGGACCTGGAAGAGTTGGGGCTGATTGCGAGTCCACATACCTCCGCTGGCCGTATTCCCACAGCGCGTGGATACCGTTTGTTTGTGGACACGATGCTCACGGTGCAGCGGGAGTCTGTCATGCCGCCCCAGCTGGCACCTGAACAGCCACAAAAAGTCATCGCCAACGCCGCACAGCTGTTGTCCAACCTCTCCCAGTTCGTTGGAGTGGTGATGGCGCCTCGGCGTACCTCGGTATTTCGCCACATAGAGTTTCTTCGACTCTCCGAAAAGCGCTTCCTCGTGATCATCGTGTCGCCGGAAGGTGACGTACAGAATCGCGTGATCTTCACCGAGGTGGATCACTCCCAGTCGCAACTGGTAGAGGCCTCCAACTTCCTGAATGCCCACTACGCCGGACTCGCAATGGAGCAGGTGCGAGAACGTTTGAAGTCCGAGGTCGATGTATTGCGCGGAGAGATTGCATCGCTTATGCAGGCGGCAGTCAACGTAGGCTCAGAGGCACTGTCCGAGGCGCAGGACGAGGTGGTGATTTCTGGAGAGCGCAACCTGCTGTCCGTCAGTGATTTCTCCAGCGACATGGGCAACCTGCGTAGGGCATTTGACTTGTTTGAGCAGAAGACACAAATCCTTCGCCTTCTGGACATCTCCAGCCAAGCGGAGGGGGTGCGCATCTACATCGGTGGCGAGAGCCAGGTTGTGCCCTTTGAAGAGCTTTCGATCGTCAGCTCCCCCTATGAGGTTGATGGCAAGGTGGTGGGGACTTTGGGCGTGATTGGTCCTACGCGCATGCCATACGACCGCATGATCCAGATTGTGGACATCACCTCCAAGCTGGTGTCCAACGCGCTCAGCCACCGCAAGTAAGCCCCTACAATACGGCGCTTGCCCCGTTGTATAGCGCTGGAGCATGGCTGGGGGCGTTAGCTCAGTTGGTTAGAGCAGAGGACTCATAATCCTTTGGTCGTTGGTTCAAGTCCAACACGCCCTACCACCCTTGCTCGCAGGGTGAATCCATCAACAAACGATGTGTTTTGTGATCCAAATCGCTCAGTTTGTTTTTGGAGCCTTCATCGTGCATTACAATCTCGGCTTGCGTTGAATTGAGTGTCTGTTTGCATGGCCTGATCCAGGAAAGCAATCAGAAAGAAAGCAAATTTCAAGGGTCGCCAAGAAATCATGCTATAATTCGAAGCTTAGCGGCTGTAGCTCAGCTGGATAGAGTACTTGGCTACGAACCAAGGGGTCGTGGGTTCGATTCCTGCCAGCCGCACCAATGTTTAAAGCCTGCAATCGTGAGATTGCAGGCTTTTTCATTTGTCCAGGCGCTTTGCGCTGATTGGAGAGTTCTGGCAATGAGCAAGGCTTTTACCAAGGAAACCGATAGCGCCGACGATGACGAAGGATTGGCACTGCCTCCTTTGCCGCCGGGTGGCAAAAACTAYATCACCCCGTCAGGCTATGCACGCCTGAGGGCAGAGCTTCTAGATCTCATCGATAGCGAGCGGCCGAAGATCGTGGATGTGGTGCACTGGGCGGCCAGCAACGGAGACCGGTCTGAAAACGGCGACTACCTCTATGGCAAGAAGCGCCTGCGCGAAATTGATCGGCGCATTCGTTTTTTGACCAAGCGGCTTGAGATCGCCGAGGTGGTGGACCCTAGTTTGCATGCGGGCAGTGAACAGGTCTTCTTTGGAGCCACCGTCACCTACTCCGACGACGAGGATGGTGAGCGCACGATCACCATCATGGGCATCGACGAGGCCGACAGCCGTATGGGTCAGGTCAGCTGGATTTCACCTGTGGCCCGGGCGCTGCTGAAGGCGCGCGTTGGGGACGAGGTGCAGTTACCCACGCCGGGCGGAGTGCGCCATTTGGAGGTGGTGGAGGTGCAGTACCCGCCTCGTAGTGTCGCTACGTAACCCGTTCGCACACAGACGCCGAGCTGCGCGCCTGTCGTATCGACCTCAGGGCTTGGTGCCGTGCTGAGGTGTCAGGGTTGTGGAGTAATCCTGGCTGCACGCAGCACAGCCTGTGTGCGGCGCAGGTTGCGCAATGCCAGCTCGAGATGGGCCTGATCGCGAACCGCCACGATGAATCGCAGATCCGTGGTGTCCAAGGCTGCCTCATCGTCCATGTCCACGTGGGTGATGTCGGCCTCTGAATTGGCAAGCTCCGCTGCCACGCGTGCCAGCACCCCCTTGCCGTTGTTCACGGTAACGACCACGCCCGTTTCGAACATTCGGGTGGGCTCGTCCGACCAGTCCACGGCAATGAAGCGTTCGCTGTCTTTATGCTGCAGACGTTTGGCGACACTGCAATGTGCGTTGTGCACGACCAGTCCCTCACCGCGGCCCAGATAACCGACGATGCTGTCGCCCGGCACGGGACGGCAGCAGGTGGCATATTGCACAGAGGCATTCTCGCTGCCATCCAGCGTGACGGCCCCTTGCGACAGGGTTTCGTGAGATGTGTAGCGCTCACGAGTCATAAGCAGAGCATCCGGACGGTGGCCATGCTCCGACATCAGCACCATCAATCGTTTGGCGACGATGCTGGCAATGCGTTTGCCCAGGCCCAGATCGGTCATCAGCTCGCTGCGCGTGCGATTGCCGGTGAAGCGCAGCAGCTTGTCCCACAGCGGTTGGGTCTCAGCGCTGACGGGGGGCAGTTGTTCGAGGCCTTCCGCTCGGATGGCTTGGGTCAGCAGTTTTTCACCCAGCCCTTCGGACTCGGTTTGGGCCAAGGTTTTGAGGTAATGGCGAATTTTGGACCGTGCTCGACCCGTGCGCACAAAACCAAGCCACGCTGGGTTGGGTGTGGAAACGGGGTCGGTGATGATCTCCACCACATCCCCGTTCTTGAGTTCGGTGCGCAGCGGAACCTGCTCGTTATTGATCTTGGCGGCGGTCGTCCGGTCTCCCACATTGCTGTGAATGGCATAGGCAAAGTCCACCACCGTGGCGCCGCGCGGCAACGCCATGATCTGGCTTTTGGGTGTGAAGACGTAGACCGCATCGGGAAACAGGTCCACCTTGACGTGATCCCAGAACTCCGCCGCATCCCGCGTTTCGTTCTGTATGTCCAGCAAGGACTGCAGCCACTTGGTGCCAAGGCGCTCGGCTGCCGTACCTTCCCCGTCCTGGGCCTTGTACAGCCAGTGTGCTGCCACGCCGGCTTCGGCAATCACGTGCATCTCATCGGTGCGCATCTGGAACTCGATGTTCACGCCCGAGGGGCCCACCAGGGTGGTGTGCAGAGACTGATAGCCGTTGAGTTTGGCAATGGCAATATGGTCCTTGAACTTTCCAGGTACCGGCTTGTACATCTGGTGCAGTACACCCAAGGCGGTGTAGCAATCGGTCACAGTCGGCACGATGACTCGAAAGCCGTAGATGTCCGTCACCTGGGCAAAGCTCAGGTGCTTGAGGTCCATCTTTTGATAGATGGCATACAGCGTTTTCTCGCGGCCTGCCAGGCGCACCTTCATGCCGATCTTGGAGAAGGCGGCATCCACTTCGGCCTGCACCTTCTGAACCAGATCGCGCCGGCGGTTGCGGGATTTGTTGACGGCCTTGGCCAGTGTGGCATAGCGCCAGGGGTGCAGGTGTCGGAAGGCCAGGTCCTGCAGCTCACGATAGGTCTGATTCAGGCCCAGGCGGTGAGCAATAGGCGCGTAAATTTCCAGCGTCTCGGACGAGATGCGGCCCCACTTGCTGCGCGGCATGTCCGACAGCGTGCGCATGTTGTGCGTTCGGTCGGCCAGCTTGATGAGGATGACGCGTACATCACGCGCCATGGCCAGCAGCATTTTGCGRAACGACTCGGCCTGATTTTCTTCGCGAGTGTTGAACTGCAGTTTGTCCAGTTTGGTAAGGCCATCCACCAGTTCGGCCACCGGGGCGCCAAACCGGTCGATCAGGTCGGCCTTGGTCACGCCGCAGTCTTCCATGGCGTCGTGCAGCAGCGCGGCCATCAGCGCCTGGGCATCGAGCTTCCACGCCGCGCACTGTGCGGCCACTGCAATAGGGTGGGTGATGTAGGGCTCACCGCTGTTGCGCAACTGCCCCAGGTGGGCTTCGTCAGCAAAACGGTACGCCTGGCGCACCTGCTCGATGCTGACGGCGTCCAGGTAGTCCAGGCTATCGGTCAGTGCGGCGAAGCTGGCCGCAGCCGCATTGGCGGCCGCAGCGGCTGCCGATAGATTGCCTGCCGGAGATGGGTCACCCGGGCGGGGCTGCGTTGCAGAAGGTGAATTGAGCACCGCGTTCATGCCTTAAATGTAGCGCGGGACTGCGCCAGAGGGCTTTCGGGCAAAAAAAAGCACCGCTGGCGCGGTGCTTTTGGGTGGGCATTGCCCAGCAGAACGTTCAACCGGGAACCTTCTTGAGCATCTCCAGACCCACTTTGCCTTCGGCGATTTCACGCAGGGCAGTCACGGCGGGCTTATTGYGGCTTTCGATGCGTGGAGCGTGGCCTTGGCTGAGCATGCGGGCGCGGTACGTGGCGGCCAGTACGAGCTGGAAGCGGTTGGGGATCTTTTCCAGACAGTCTTCTACGGTGATGCGTGCCATCGTTTACTCCGGGGATTCAGGTGATATTGAGCGACTGGAAGGTGTCAGCACGGGCGCGGCGCTGAGCGGCGTACTTGAGTCGCTGGGCGTGAACTACGGCTTTCAGGTCGAAAAGCGCGCGCTCAAACAACTCATTGATTATAACGAAGTCGAATTTGCTGACCTGGGCCATCTCGATGGCAGCATTTTTGAGGCGTACCTCGATGACATCCGCAGAGTCTTCGCCCCGCCGCTCCAGCCGCGATCGCAGTTCTTCCCAGCTGGGCGGGAGGATGAAAACCAGCACCGCATTGGCAAATGCCTGCTTGATCTGCAGTGCGCCCTGGAAATCGATTTCCAGAATCACATCTGAGCCCTGGGCAATGCGCTCTTCGATGGCTTTCTTGGAGGTGCCGTAGCGGTTGCCGTGCACATGGGCCCATTCGACAAACGCGTTGCCTTGCACCATGGCATCGAACTCTGACTCCGATGCGAAGAAGTATTCGCGGCCATGCTTTTCCTGGCCGCGGGGCGCACGGGTGGTGTGCGAGATGGAGGGGTGGACATGCGAGTCCAGCTCCAGCAAGGCCTTGACCAAGCTGGACTTGCCGGCACCACTGGGTGCTGCCACGACGATGAGATTTCCTGGATAGTCCATGGTTGATGTGCGTCAGGCGCTATCAAAAAGTGAGTGTCATTCGATATTTTGCACTTGCTCGCGCATCTGCTCGATCAGCACCTTCATGTCCACGCYGATGCGGGTGAGSTCSAGCGCGGCMGAYTTGGAGCCCAGYGTRTTGGCTTCGCGGTGGAGTTCCTGGATCAGGAAGTCAAGGCGCTTGCCCACTTCGCCACCTTTTTTCAGCAGGCGCTCGATTTCATCCAGGTGCGAATCCAGCCGCGTGATCTCTTCTGCCACGTCGATGCGGATGGCAAACGCSGTGGCCTCGGTCAATGCGCGGTCACGGGCTGCCTCGGGGAGGGTAGAGCCGTCGGTGAGGGCCATTGCCTCTTTCCAGCGCTCCATGAAACGCAGGCGTTGCTGCTCCACCAGCAGCGGCACCATGGGGACGGCTTGTTCGGCCAAGGCCCGCAGCTGCTTGACGCGATCCAGCAGCATGGTCGCGAGGCGCTTGCCCTCACGTTCGCGGGCGGCCAGCAAGGCGGTCAGGGCTTCTTCGGCGAGGGCCGGAACGGCTTCGCTCCAGTCCTCGGTGCCCGAATGTGCATTGGCACACAGGCGCAAGGCGTCGGCCACGGTGAGGGGGGCAGCGCTGGGCAGCCAGGCCCTGACGGAGTCCTGCAAAGAGTTGAGCCGCTGCAGCAGCCGTGCTGGCGGGTCTTGCAGGCTGTTGCTGTCGTCGGTGTCGAGGGCGGCTCGCACTTCGACCTTGCCGCGTTTCAGGCGCGCTGTGAGCAGACTGCGCAGCGAGGGCTCCATAGCGCGCAGCTCGTCAGGCAGGCGAAACGACAGGTCCAGAAAGCGGCTGTTGACGGATCGGATTTCCAGTCCCAGCCGGCGCGTCTGGGGGGCGCGGGCGTCGGTTTCAGCGCCAGTGGCAGATGCGCCATGCTGTGCGCTGGCGTATCCGGTCATGCTGTAAACTGGCATTGGACTTTTTGATGGTTGCTTGCGATCCGGCGATTATCCGGGTTCCGCCTTACCCCCGAATCATCTTCGCAAAATATGTCAAAAATCAAACCGGCCCCCTTGCCGCCCGATACCGCAATTGGCGGTTACCGTGTGGTGCGCCGGTTGTCCTCCGGTGGTTTTGGTGTGGTCTATCTGGCCCTCGACGCCGAAGGCCAGCAGGTGGCCATCAAGGAGTACCTTCCTTCGTCCCTGGCGACCCGCGCTCCTGGTGAGTTGCTTCCGAAGGTGCCGCCCGAAAAGCTCTCGCTSTACCGSCTSGGSCTCAAGAGCTTCTTTGAAGAGGGCCGCTCGCTGGCCCAGATCTCGCACGCCTCCGTGGTGAGCGTGCTCAATTTCTTCCGCGAGAACGAAACCGTTTACATGGTGATGAACTATCTGGAGGGCGCGACCCTGCAGGACTTCATCATCACCGCCCGCGACCTCAAGACACAGAAGGTGTTCCGCGAGTCCACCATCCGCTCGTTGTTCGACGAAGTGCTGCGCGGCCTKCGCATCGTGCACCAGYACAAGATGCTGCACCTGGACATCAAGCCCGCCAACATCTTCRTCACCGACGACRACMRGGCSGTGMTGATCGACTTCGGCGCSGCGCGCGARGTGCTSAGCAAGGAGGGCAWYTTCATCCGSCCSATGTACACCCCCGGCTTTGCYGCRCCCGAGATGTACCGGCGCGAYTCGYMGATGGGSCCSTGGACCGACATCTACGCCATCGGCGCCTGCATYTACGCCTGCATGCAGGGCTWTCCGCCCAACGAGGCGCCGCAGCGCGTGGACAAGGACCGCCTGTCGCTCGCCCTGACCAAGTTGCGTGGCGTGTATTCCGACAACCTGATCGAGGTGGTGGAGTGGTGCATGGCGCTTGACCCGCTGTCCCGCCCCCAGTCGGTGTTTGCCTTGCAGAAAGAGCTCAGCCGCGARGGYGAGCGCCGCTACACCAAGCTCACGGTGGCCGAGAAGATGCGACTGCAATTGGACACCCTGGTGTCTGACACCAAGAAAAATGTGCAGAAGGTGGGTGAAGCCACCGGTATCGGAGCCAAGCCCAAATGAACCAGACGCACGCAATGCGGGTTCGGGCGAGGTACATGTCCACGGATGGCGCCCGGGTGCATCCTTGTTTGCGTGAGTCCTTATGAAGTTCTCGGTATTCCAGATCAGCCGCCGTGGCGGCCGCGAGAAGAACGAAGACCGCATGGGCTATTGCTACACGCGCGAATCGGGCCTGTTTGTATTGGCCGATGGCATGGGTGGCCACCCTGAAGGTGAAGTGGCCGCACAGATCGCGCTGCAGACCATCTCGGCGCTGTTCCAGCGCCAGGCCAAACCCCAGCTCAAGGATGTGCAGGAGTTCCTGTCCGGCGCGTTGCTCGCGGCACACCACCAGATCCTGCGCTACGCCACAGAGAAAGGCATGCTCGACACACCGCGCACCACCTTGGTCGCGGCGGTGTTGCAGGCCGGTACCGCTACCTGGATCCATTGCGGAGACTCGCGCCTGTACATGGTGCGCGATGGCGATCTGCTGACCCGTACGCGGGACCACTCGTACATGGAGCTGCGCAACACGCCGCCCCCTGGTCTGGACAAGATCAACCGCAACGTGCTGTTCACCTGCCTGGGTTCCCCCACCAAGCCCATTTACGACATTACCGGCCCTGTGTACCTGGAGCAGGGCGACCGCATTCTGTTGTGCTCAGACGGCCTGTGGGGCACGCTCAGCGACGAAGACATCGCCAAGCAGCTGGGCCGCAACACCGTGTCGCACGCTGTGCCCGAGCTGGTGGAAGATGCCCTTCGCAAAGCCGGGGAAAGCAGTGACAACGTGACCGTGGTGGCTCTGGAGTGGGAGACGCCAGATGCGTTCGAGTCCACCCAGGGGGTGTCCACGGACAGCATCAGCGACGACGTGTTTGCGTCCACCATCCAGGCGGGCCCGCTCGATGGGCTGGTGGATGACCTGGACGATGCGGCCATTGAGCGGTCGATCGCCGAAATCAACGAAGCCATCCGTCGCTCTGCTGCCCGCAAGGCCTGAACTGCCATCGGCGCTGTGGGTTGCATCCAGGCTCCCTCCATGCGAATGCATGGAATCAGGTTTTTTCGCCTTTCATCGCCCACCTCATGACGCAGGTGGGCGACTCGCTTGATATAGAGAATCACATGACCACCTTCATCCGAACCGGCAACCGCGCCGCCAACCAACTGCGCCCTGTGCGCATCACGCGCCACTACACCATGCACGCCGAAGGCTCGGTGCTGATTGAGTTTGGCAACACCAAGGTGCTCTGCACCGCCTCGGTGGAAGAGCGTGTGCCCCCGCACAAGCGCGGTAGCGGCGAGGGCTGGGTCACGGCGGAGTACGGAATGCTGCCGCGTGCCACCCACACCCGCAGTGACCGCGAGGCCGCACGGGGCAAACAGACCGGCCGCACGCAGGAGATCCAGCGCCTCATCGGTCGCAGCCTGCGCGCCGTGTTTGACCTCAAGCTGTTGGGCGAGCGCACCATCCAGCTCGACTGCGACGTGATCCAGGCCGATGGTGGCACGCGCACGGCTGCCATCACGGGCGCGTGGGTCGCGGCCCAGGATGCGGTCAACCAGCTGCTGGCCAGCGGCAAGATCGCCCAGTCGCCCCTGCTGCAGCCAGTGGCGGCGATCTCGGTGGGCATCGTGCAGGGCACGCCGCTGCTGGACCTGGAATATGTGGAAGACGTGGATTGCGACACCGACATGAACGTCGTGATGACGGGCGCAGGCCACTATGTGGAGGTGCAGGGCACAGCCGAAGGCGTGGCCTTTACCCGCGCCGAGATGGACCAACTGCTGGGGCTGGCCGAACAGGGCATCGCCCAGCTGGTGCAGCTGCAGCAGCAAGCCCTGCAAAATACTCCTTAATTGATAGCTGCTTGCGCATATTTCACTAGCGCTTGCGGCCATTTTGACCATGAAAATTGTTCTGGCATCCAATAACCGCGGCAAACTGGCCGAGTTGCAGGCCATGTTTGCGCCCCTGGGCGTGGAGCTGATACGGCAGGCCGAGCTGGGCGTGGGTGAGGCCGAGGAGCCTTTTCGCACCTTTGTCGAAAACGCCCTGGCCAAGGCACGGTTTGCATCCGAACACACAGGCTTGCCGGCGCTGGCCGACGATGCCGGCATGTGTGTGGACGCTTTTGGCGGCCTGCCGGGCGTGGATACCGCGTATTACTGCACCCAGTTCGGCTACGAGAAAAGCGACGACAACAACGTGCGCGCCCTGCTGGAGCAACTGCAAGGTGTGTCCAACCGCCGCGCCGCCATGGTCAGCACCCTGGTCGCCGTGCGCAGCCCGCAAGACCCGGAGCCGCTGATCGCCGTGGGCCGCGTGGTGGGCGAGATCACCACCGAACCCCGGGGCAGCAACGGCTTCGGCTTCGACCCCGTGATGTTCATCCCCGAGTTCGGCAAGACCTTTGCCGAGCTGCCCGTGGAGGTGAAAAACGCCCACAGCCACCGGGGCCGATCGGCCGCACAGATGCTGGCGCTGATGCGCGAACGCTGGTTGTAGAAGGGCGCTGACCGTGGTTCATATTCCGATCACGCCACAGGCCGAGGCCGAACCTGCCGTGGTGCGCGACATCCAGCACTACATGCGCCCGGGCCTGTTGCAGCTGCCCAGTCTGCCGCCCCTGTCTCTGTACGTGCACCTGCCCTGGTGCCTCAAGAAATGCCCGTACTGCGACTTCAACTCGCACGAATTTCGCGCGGGTGGTTCCGGTGGCGAGGTGCCCGAGCAGCGCTACATCGATGCCCTGATGGCCGACCTGGAGGCCGCGCTGCCCCTGGTCTGGGGGCGGTCCGTGCACAGCATCTTCATTGGCGGCGGCACGCCCAGCCTGTTTTCGCCCGCAGCCATCGACCGTTTGATCGGCGACATCCGCGCCCGTCTGCGGCTGGAGCCAGATTGCGAGATCACGATGGAGGCCAACCCCGGTACGTTCGAGAAAGACCGTTTTCGCGCCTTCCGCGCGGCGGGTGTCACGCGCCTGTCGGTAGGGGTGCAGAGCTTTAACGACCAGCACCTGAAGGCCCTGGGCCGCGTGCACGACCGTGCCCAGGCGATGGCGGCGGTGGAGGAGGCCGCTGCGTCCTTCGACACCTTCAACCTCGACATCATGTACGCCCTGCCGGGCCAGACGCTGCCAGAGCTGGAGCAGGACCTGCAAACCGCGCTGGCCTTCAAGCCGCCGCACATCTCCATCTATCACCTCACCATTGAGCCCAACACTTACTTCGCCAAGTTCCCCCCGGCCATCCCCGAGGACGACCAGGCCTACGCCATGCTTGACCGCATCACGGAGATGACGGGGCAGGCGGGCATGGTGCGGTACGAGATTTCTGCGTATGCGCAGCCGGGCCACCAGTGTTTTCACAACACCAACTACTGGCAGTTYGGCGACTAYCTGGGCATYGGCGCSGGSGCGCACAGCAAGCTGAGCTTTGCGCACCGCGTGGTGCGACAGGTGCGCTTTCGGGACCCCGCGCGCTACATGGACAACGCCCTGGCAGGCCATGCCGTGGCGCAGGACGACGAGGTGCGCCGCACCGATCTGCCGTTTGAGTACATGCTCAACGCCCTGCGCCTGCGCGAAGGCTTTGCGCTGCAGGACTTCATGACCCGCACAGGCCTGCCGTTGACCGCCATCGCCAAGGGCCTGGAGGCCGCCGAGCGCAAGGGCCTGATCGAGCGCCACATGGCGCGTGTACGGCCTACCGAGCGGGGCTTTGACTTCCTGAGCGATCTGCAGGAGCTGTTTCTGGCGGACTGACCGCGCGGGTTTCAGTCACCCCTCATCGGCAGCGCAACATCATCTCAACCGCACTTTGCGGCGAGGATGCGGCCGGTGCCGTCCACCTCCAGGTTCAGCCGCTGGGTGTCGTATTCCTTGGTGATGATCTGGCCGGGGCGCAGGATGCGCGCCGTCTGCGCCCCCGAGCGCTGACGGGCAGATTCAACAACCGATGCGGTGCTGTTTTGCCCCACGACAAACTGCGCGGGCTGGGCGTTGCACACGCTGGCGGGGGATGATCCAGACCCCGCRGCGGCCGAGCCCGCCGATAGCGCGGGTGTCTGCCCATAACCCGCGCAACCGGTGACGGCCGCTCCCAGGACCAGGCAGCAGGCGACGGCAAAAGTGGGGCGGGTCTTCATCATGGCAGCGGGCTCCTGAGTTCAAAACGCCCACCATAGCGGAATGCAGGTGCCATGGGGTTTCCGTAGCAATATGGGCCGGTTTCCAGCCGTAACGGGCTGTTGCCTGCATCCGTCTCCGCTGGAGCGGGTTCTTGACTTGTATCAAGATGTGTTGTGAGATGGCAACATGCTCGCCAACTGATCGCTGGGCCACCACTCCTCGACGGGTTGCCGTAAGCCCGGTTCCGCACAATGGAGCGTCAGCCGTTGTGCGTTGTGCGTTGTGTGTTGGCAACGGCGGGCCCTTGCCATCTGGGGCTGCGTGATGCGCGGGCCTGTGTCGACGTCGCCGTACCGAACCTTCTGACCATGCCTGACGATTCCCGCCTTCGCCTCATCCGTGCCCTGGGCGACACCCTGGATGGTCTGGATGTTGCGCTGTGTGCGTTTGACGACAGCGACCGCACGCTGGCCTGGAACAGTACCTTCTTCAAGTTCTTTCCAGAGCACGCGGGGCATGTGTACGTAGGCGAGCCTTACGAGGCCAACCTGCGCCGCTTCTACACCCAGCGGCTGGATGCCCAGGAGCTGCCCAACATCGAACGCTACATCACGGCCGGTGTTGAGCGGCACCGCGCACAGACCCGGCCTTACAGCTTTGAGCACCGGGGGCTGCGCGTCCATGTGTCGTCGTTGCCCATTGATGGCGGGGGGCGGGTGCGTGTGTGGCGTGCCGAGGCGCTACCGGCTCAGAGCGCATCCATTGACATGGCCGCGCAATCCAGCGCCGACATCCACGAACCCGGCTACCTGCGCAGTCCGGTGATCGAAAGCACCGAACTGTTTGACCGCATTCCCGATGGGCTGATGATCTGCGCTGAAGACCAGCGCATCCAGTGGGTCAATCAGCCCTTCATGCAGATGTACCACCTGCCAGACCGCGCTGCCGCAATGGGTCTGGCATTTGACGAGGTGTACCGCCACGCATGGTCCGTCGGGGGCGAGGGCGACATGGCACCGTTTTACGACGGTCTTTCGACCTTGCAGGAGCACATGCGTTTTGCGGGGGCGCCGTTTGAAGTGCCCTTGCCACGCAGCCGCTGGAGCCGCGTCATCGCCAAGCAGGGCAGCGACGGCACGGTGTTCTACGCCCATGTGGACATCACCGAGCTCAAGCGCCAGCAGCGCTTGCTGGCGCAGGCCGAACGCAGCGCCCGCGACAGCGAGGCGCAATTGCGGGAGAAATCCATCCTGCTCGAAGCCACGCTGGAGCACATGGACCAGGGCGTGGCCAAGATCAGCGCCACGGGGGTGGTCGAGCTGTGCAACCGCCGGGCCATGGAACTGCTGGACCTGCCGGCCGAGCTGATGGCATCCAAGCCCACGCTGGTGAATGTGCTGGCCTACCTGCGGGCTCGTGGCGAATTCCAGGGCGCATCGCAGGAAGTGCAGGACCTGCTGCGACACAGCAATGGCGGGGTCGATCAGCCCCAGGTGTATGACCGTCCCCGGCCCGATGGCCGCATCCTGGAGGTCCAGACCGTGCCCATCAAAGGCGGCGGCGCGCTGCGCACCTTCACCGATGTCACCCAGCGCAAGCAGGCCGAGCAGCAGATCCGCCATGTGGCAGAGCACGACGGCCTGACGGGCTTGCTCAACCGCACCGCCTTTTTGCAAGCGTTACAGTCCGCCGCCACCGATGTGCACCGCCTGGGCCGTGGCTTTGCCGTGTTGTATGTGGACCTGGACGGTTTCAAACCCATCAACGACCGCTACGGCCACGCGGTGGGCGACCAGTTGCTGGTTTGGGTGGCCCGGCAACTGACGCAGGCTGCGCGCGAGGACGACGTGGTGGCGCGGCTGGGCGGTGATGAGTTTGCGTTGTTGCAACGTGGGGTGTCCGACCACGAAAGCGCCTACCGCCTGGCCGATCGCCTGGTGCAGGCGCTGGGGCAGCCCACCGAGATCGAGGCGCACGCCCTGCAAATCGGCGCGTCCATCGGTATTGTCCTGTCGCCCGGTGACGGCACCGAGGCCGAAGAACTCCTGCGCAAGGCCGATTCCGCGATGTACCTGGCCAAGGCCACGGGGCGGGGCTGCGCAAGGATTTACGGAACGTGAACGGTGGGCTGCCCGGGCGCTTAACCCACGATCCCTTTCTGCTGCTGATCGACGGAGCTTGGAGGAATCGGTCCTGTCCTACATGCCCACATTGGTCACCGTCCTAACATTGGTCTGTCGATCCCCTCGACATCCCTCCCGCTTGCATCGCGCAAGTGTTAAGCCCGCAGCCTGCGGGCTTTTTTTTGCCCGCCCTTCGGCATCACCACGGGGGTGAAAAAAGCGACTGCGCCGTAGGCCTTTTGCCGAGCCGCGAAGCCCCAGTGTCCATCTGTCGGCACCATTGCGGTACGGGCGATGCCGTCATCACCCAGCCATCCCAGCGCGCTACATCACAAGAATGATTCTGTACAAACCCGGCACGCAATTTCTCTACAAAGGCAGAACGGTGAGCGTGGACTACGTCATCATCAAACGCACCGGCCTGTGGATTCGGTTGGCGCACAGCGAAGAGGTGTGCCGCCCTGAAGATTTGACCCCCATCGCACCGCAGGGAGCGGGACTGGCGAGGTGAAAGAAAGGCCACACGCAGGGCACAGGCCCGGCGTGGCACCCCACCGGGAGGTCTACTTGAGCTGCTGGGACAACCACAACAGCCCCCAAACGATCGCCACCAGCTGAACCAGGTTGACGAAGAGCGCCGCCGAATGCACGCGGCGAAAGTGGTGAATCGCTCCGTCGCTACTCGCCTCGATCTGTGCACCGAGCTGCTGCATGGCTTGCAACAAGTGCTTGCGCAGTAGCGAGACGATGCAGGCATTGACCGCCACGCCGATGGCAAAGGGGTACCTGCCCCAAAGCGCATAACTGACAAATGCCCCCAGCGACGCCCAGAACGCAGCACGGTAGTACACGTTGAAAAACCCCCGAACGAACCGCGCGTCCAGTGGGGTGTCATGTTTTAGCGTAAGAAGCGGCAGACCACCCATCAAGAAGTAGGCGGTGGTGACCAGCAGGGCCACCGTGAAAAAGAACGATGCGTAGAGGGCCGACGACAACATCTTTCTCTCCTCGACATGGCTAGTCACTTCAGGCCGCAGGCCCGCACCCAATTTCTCCATCCTGCCCATGGATGCGGCAAGGCTCAGTAAAAACGCAGTCTAGGGGGCAGATGCGTTCTTGTGAATCGGGTTGGGTGAGGGGTGGTCAGCCACAGACATGTTGCTGCACTGGCCTTTGCGCACATTTCGCTGTTGTAGCTGCGCCGGGCCAAGAACTGGCGGAGACTGTGGTTTTCGAACCAAAGCCGAGCAAGCATACTCACGAGCTGCCTTGCGCTGTTTCGTGCATAAATCGTCCGGCAGAATTCGGCCAAGTGCAGTCGTTCGGCTCTCCTCATCAACACCGCAAGACCAGATGTTCGAAGCTACACCCGAGATTCTTTCCGCTACCCGCGCTGAGCTAGCTGCTGGTTCGCCATCGGTCGCATTGCGAGTTATCGCTCAAAGCTTCCGGCTTAATCGGACCGATGTTGCTTGGGTTGCTGCCAAGGTATTTCAAAACATTGCTACCCCCGAAATTCAAGCCATTTGGCATTGGGATATGAGGCTTGACGGCAAAGGACACCCTGACGGAGAGCTTGACCGTCTGTTGAGCCATCTTGGTGTGTGACAGCATCATGTGCATTGCAAACTACGGCACTCGGCCAGGAGCGGAAGTTTGTGCCAGCCCGCTAAACGCCGTTTGGCCGCACGCGTATGAGTGCTGTATCGTTTCGCAGAGCACATCATGAAACTTCTCAGCTTCGACCTTTCCAGAGACACGCCTGCGCCGATTGCCTCTCCAAATCTCGCGGACCTTCATCGGCTGTGGGACAGCCACGAGAGGTTCCACTTGAACATGGGCAAATCCTACGTGGCAACGTGGCCGCTGATTCGGGTTGATATCAAAGACGACCGTGAGCGGCCCCGAGGCCTCGCTGACTTCATGTCCACAGTCCCATTCCGGATTGCCTCCGTTCGGCTCGTGAACGTATTGAGGGAGTTTGAATGCGAGTGCGAGTACCTGCCCCTTCAAGTGCGCTATCGCTCGGAGCAGCTCGTAGGGCGCTACTTTGCACTCAACGCTCAGAGAATTTTGAACAGTGCCATCGACCGCGAGCACTCAGTCATCGGGTTCTACGACGAGGAATTCGGTATGGCAGAGGACATTGACGAGCTAGTGCTCAAGGAAGGAGCGATTGGTGACGCGCCGCTTGCCTATTTGGCCGAGATTGGGCGCTTTGCTGTCAGTGATGAACTCGCCGACGCGCTCATGAACACCGGGCTGGTCGGGCTTCAGACTATCGGTCCAGATTTGTTCCCGACGCGCATAGGGGAGTGATTTCGCGCTCTAAGACTGGCGGCGAACGCCCGCTCCGGAGCGCATCAAATGTCTCTTCAGGGCCCGTTAGGGCCCCTCGCTGTCGGGCAGAATTCGGCCAGAAGCAGCCTCACGTTGCATCGAGAAGCGGACGCTCAACGTCAAGGCGAAGCATGTCGCGAGAGACGTCTTGTGATGGACTCCGTGCAATCTCCTGCATGAATGCTGACACTTCCCTCAAAAGGCGTGGTTGGTGAAATTTCCTCGAATTGCTCGGAGAAGCTTGCAAGTCCTTGCCATTGCCACGACAACCGAACGGGCTGATTTGCAGCAGCAAACACGATTTCGGGGAATGCGTAATGCAGCTGGATCACTCCTTGCGCTGATCCATTTGCAGGTACTTTCACGGCCTCGACGGAGTGCCCAAATGCCAGTGGTCCCCGAAGCTCCTTCAAAGTTCCTTCTGCTAGTTGAGCCGAAAATCTATTGCTTCGAAAAGCTGGAGACCACGGCTCGGTATCCGGGTAGATCCATTTGGTCCGATCACCTAGGTTGCGAACGTCGAAGCGCAACTCGATTGCAGAGCCACTCGCGATACACCTCGTCTTGATATCAAGGATTGCCTTAGGCGCATCAGCAGTTGCGGCGAAGGAGGTCAACGCAAACAGCAGGGGTATGAGCGTTCGCATGAATTGCTACGTAAAAATTGATCGTCGATAGCCAAGTCACTGGAATGCTAATCAACTATCGCTACTGACCGCTTTTTGACTCAAGACTCACAGACTGCTACGGGCCCGCTAGCGCCCCTCGCTGTGGGTCAGAATTCGGCCAGAAGCAGCCATCGCGAGACGGCGATAACGGACATTCGTCAGAGGTGCAGTTGGGGGCTTACGCAGATCAACCTCTTCTCGTTGAGGGGCTGCGCGTCCACGTGGGCTGAGATGTTGGGCATCATGCTAGACATCGGGAGTAAACCGCCGCAGACCGAATCGCCGAACGAGCCAGAAAACAAACGCTGAAAGCCCACCAATTCCTCCCAATACAGCAAAGTCGTTCGGCCGTGACGATGCTGCGTTTGGGTCGATGGCAATCAAGACTATCGCTCCGGCAATGAAACCACACGCGGTGGCCGACCACCACTGCACTAATCCAAGTTTTCGGAGCACGAGAAAGCTGGGCAGGCCAATGAGCACGGTCGCGCCGAGAGCATAACCATAAAAGACGATTGTCCATCCCAACACCAGTACAGCGTTTTGCGCTACCC
>NZ_JBGFFF010000090.1:0-20099 GCF_056175785.1 Acidovorax sp. LjRoot204 | reverse complement strand
TCACCGAAGACATGAAAACCGCCATGCGCGCCAAGGACAGCGAGCGCCTGGGCACCATCCGCCTGCTGCAGGCCGCGATGAAGCAAAAGGAAGTGGACGAGCGCATCGTGCTGGACGACGCGGCCGTGGTGGCCATCGTGGACAAGCTCATCAAGCAGCGCAAGGACTCGATCACCGCCTTTGAGGGCGCAGGCCGCCAGGACCTGGCCGACAAGGAAAAGGCCGAGATGGCTGTGCTGCAGGCCTACCTGCCCGAGCGCATGTCGGCAGAAGAAACGCTGGCTGCCGTGAAGGCCATCGTGGCCGAAATCGGCGCATCGGGCCCTGGCGACATGGGCAAGGTCATGGGCGTGGTCAAGACCCGCCTGGCGGGCAAGGCCGATATGGGCCAGGTGTCGGCCGCCGTGAAAGCGGCACTGGCAGGCTGATCGCCCCTGCGGTCGTGCCCACGGTACGACCGGTATCTTTTTGATAGCTGCTAGCGCTTGTAAGACGGGCGCTAGCAGCTATTTTCACTTCAAACCGAGGCGTTTGCGCCCACACCGGTCTCTGCGCTGCGCGACGCCCAACCGGCGCGAAAGTGCGCCTGCAAAAACTCCACGCACACCCGCACTTTGGCCGAGCGCTCCAGCCGCGTGGGGTAGACGGCCCACACATTGGCTTCTTGCTGCCACTGCGGCAGCACCTGCACCAGGCGCCCGGTCTGCAGGTGCGCGCCCACATCCCACAACGAGCGCAGCACCACGCCACGTCCGTCCACCGCCCACTGCACGGCCATCTCGCCGTTGTTGGCCGACAGCGGGCCGCGCACCTTCACCGACTCTTCCTGCGCACCGCTGCGCAGGCGCCACACGCCAAATGGATGGTCACGCTCCTTGATCACCAGGCAGTCGTGCGCGGACAGATCGGCCACCGTGCGCGGCGAGCCCTTGCG
This sequence comes from Acidovorax sp. LjRoot204, assembly GCF_056175785.1. NCBI lineage: Bacteria > Pseudomonadati > Pseudomonadota > Betaproteobacteria > Burkholderiales > Comamonadaceae > Acidovorax > Acidovorax sp. LjRoot204. The sequence continues at coordinate 19,165 of NZ_JBGFFF010000090.1, read as the reverse complement.
CTGCAGGTAGGCAGGCGCTGCACACAACACGCGGTGGTTGTCGGCCAGGCGGCGGGCRATCAGGTGCGGCGCAATCTCGTCGCCCACGCGCACGTCCAGGTCAAACCCTTCGCCCGCCACGTCCACCAGCCGGTCGAACACCTCCAGCCGCACCTGCAGCCCCGGGTGCTGCTCCACCAACCGCGACAGCGCAGGCGCCACGATCTGGCGGCCAAAACCAAAGCTGCTGCTCACCCGCAGCAGCCCGCGCGGCTCGCTGCGCGTCACCGCTACCTCCTGCATCAGCTGCTCCATGTCGTCCAGAATGCGCTGCGCCCAGTGGAAGACGCGCTCGCCCTCCTCCGTCACCGCCACGCGGCGGGTGGTGCGGTGCAGCAGCTTGACCTGCAGGTCCTGCTCCAGCAGGCGGATGCGTTTGCTGACGTAGGCGGGCGAAGTGCCCAGCTCGGTGGCGGCGCCGCCAAAGCTGGCCTTGCGCACCACGGCCGTGAACACGCGCAGGTCTTCCGCTGCAGGATTTTTATGCACGATGTGTGAAGGATAAGGCCACAGTTAGCGGATTGTAGTTATCGGAAGCGTTGGGAACAATGCAGGCCATGCCGCTGGCTGCGCCCTGCAGCCGCACCCTCGAAGCCATTGCAAGGACCGCTTGATGACCCCCTCCACTGCCCCCAAAACCTACCGCATCGCCCTCATCGCCGGAGACGGCATTGGCAAGGAAGTGCTGCCAGAAGGCCTGCGCGTGGTGCAAGCCGCCGCAGCGCGTTTTGGCATTGCGCTCGAAACCACTGCCATCAACTGGGCCAGCTGCGACTACTACGCCGCCCACGGAAAAATGATGCCCGACGACTGGAAGGCGCAGCTGTCGGGCATGGACGCGATCTTCTTCGGCGCCGTGGGCTGGCCCGCCACCGTGCCGGACCATGTGTCGCTGTGGGGTTCGCTGCTCAAGTTCCGCCGCGAGTTCGACCAGTACATCAACCTGCGCCCCGTGCGCCTGTTCGAAGGTGTACCCTGCCCCCTGGCGGGCCGCAAGCCCGGCGACATAGACTACTGCGTGGTGCGCGAGAACACCGAGGGGGAGTACACGTCGCTCGGCGGCATSATGTACGAGGGCACCGACCGCGAGATCGTGATCCAGGAATCCGTCTACTCCCGCCACGGCGCCCACCGCCTGCTGAAGTTCGCGTTCGACCTGGCGCAAAGCCGCCCCAAAAAGCACGTCACCCTGGCTACCAAAAGCAACGGCATCGCCATCAGCATGCCCTGGTGGGACCAGCGTGCCGACGACGTGGCCCAGGCCTACCCCGAGGTCACGCTGGACAAGCAGCACATCGACATCCTCACCGCCCGCTTTGTGCTGCAGCCTGGGCGCTTTGACGTGGTGGCCGCCACCAACCTGTTTGGCGACATCCTCAGCGACCTGGGCCCKGCCACCACCGGCACCATCGGCCTSGCGCCCTCGGCCAACCTSAACCCSGAGCGCAMGTTYCCMWSSCTGTTCGAGCCSGTGCACGGCTCSGCGCCCGACATCTAYGGCCARAACATCGCSAACCCGATYGCSATGATCTGGTCGGGCGCGCTGATGCTGGACTTCCTCACSCASGGCCAGGGYGCGGGCAGGTTGGCACACGATGCCATCGTGGCGGCCATCGAAGAGGTGATCAAGAGCGGGCCGCGCACGCCGGACCTGGGAGGAAGCGCCAGTACAACGCAAGTGGGACAAGCCATCGCGGAGCACGTTGCTGCCGCCTGATCGGTGCACGGCGTCAGGAACGCACCACTGTTGGCAACGAGCGCCCGTCACCAGGATTGAACTGCCCCAGCACGGCTGCAGCACGGCTGCAGCACCGGTACTGCCGAATCGATAACTGCCCCACTCCACCCTCTGAGCAAGGCCCTATATGAAGCCCGTCACCACCATCTTCTGCACCGCCGCCATGGCCTGGCTGGCCAGCAATACCTATGCATGCAGCTGCAAGCTCGCCTCTGCGCAAGCAAATGCTCCACAGGCCACGGTCGTGTTCAAAGGGGTTGTGACAGAAGAGATCGTCGACCCTGCGAATAAAAACGAGTACCGAGCCCTTTTCAGGCCCACGACCATCTACAAAGGCGATCAGGCCACGGCCATCACGGTGCACACTCGGGGCGACCAGGGAAGTTGCGGCGTGCGGTTCGCCAAGGGGTCCGAGCACATGGTGTTCGCCTTCCAATCAGGCCAACGGCTGCGCACCAGCCTGTGCAGCACCTGGCCCATCTCCAAGAGCTATGCCGGCCATACCGCCGAAGTCGAGAGCCATTTCAACCAGCGCAAGTAAGCGCCCTCAGGCCCCACACACGCCGAACGCCCCGTTATGTCCATGACTCTGCGAAGGGCACGGCGGCGAAGGCGACTGCCGGCTGACCAGCAACCAGCCTTCACTCCTGAAATGATAGCTACCAGCGCATGAATTACCTGCGCTACACGCCAATTTCACTCAAATATGGCTCTCACCCACCACCTGGGGGCACCCTGAACTGCTCGGTGACGCGCCGCTCGGCGCGCGCCGCAGCGGCAACCCACCGATCCCTGGCGTTGCGCGCGCCCGCCACGGCCCAACGCAGCGCATGCAGAAACACGACTATGGCAACGGTTCGCACAGGTCGGTGGCGGCCCACAAGGTTTGAAGCAGAGACGGCTCTGGGGGAAGTGGTGTGGGGATGCAGGTGTTTCATGGCCCCGCAATGCTCTCGCCGGGCTTACCATCTGTAAAGTTGAATTCAATGACGACTCACTTCACAAAAGCTGATGCGTAACCTCAATCTCGACCAGTTGCAGACCTTGATTGCCATCACCGACCTGGGCACCTTTGCGGCCGCAGCGCAGGCGTTGCACCTCGCGCCGCCTACGGTGAGCATGCACATCAAGGAACTGGAATCGCGCCTGGGCGCCGAGCTGGTGGTGCGCGGGCGGCGGCAGGCCGACCTCACCCCTGCTGGCGAGGTGCTGGTGCGCGAAGGCCGCCAGCTGTTGCTGGCCAGCGATGACCTGGTGGAACGCGTGCGGCGCCACGCATCGGGCCGCGAAGGCATGGTGCGGGTGGGAGTGTCGGCGGGTGTCAGCACCCGGCTGCTGCCACGCATGCTGGAGGCGCTGGCGGCACACAGCCCCGGGGTTGAAATCCGCCTGGAGGCCGTGGGCTCGGCCGAGTCGATGCAGCGGCTCAAGGCCGGTACGCTGGACATTGCCATCGTCGCCAGCCCCCAGCCGCCGCTGGCAGAGGTGCGCCAGACCCCCTGGCGCAACGACCCCATGGTGGCCCTGCTGCCCGCCGCGTGGGACGCGCCAGACCACGTCGGCCCCGACTGGCTGGCCAGCCGACGCTGGGCATCGTTTGCGCCCGCCACGCAGATGCACGGATTGATTGCCAACTGGTTTGGTCAGGCGGGGCACCATCCGCGCCCGTTTCTGGCGCTGAGCTACCCTGGCGCCCTCAAAAGCCTGGCCGTGGCCAGCCAATGCGCCGCACTGCTACCGATGGAGGAGGTGGAGGACCTGCAGGGCACGCCCGATGTCCAGATCCGCCCGCTGCAACCGCCGCTCATGCGCCCCATGGCCGTGGCGCACCGCCACCAGCCACCGCCCTCGCCCGCCGTGGAGGGCGTGCTGGAGTTGCTGGCGGACTTTGCAGATTTCGCAGAGTGATGGCGGGACACACCGCGCGCCGTCACGCGGGCGGCAAGCCCTGGGCGCCCGGGGCAGGCCTAACAGAAGACCGGACAGCAAGCCGCTGCAGGTAGGGTTGCACGAACAGGTACAACCCCGTCAACAGCAGCAGTGCCAGCGGCGGCAGGGGCGCGTACGTGACCCAGTCCGGCGGGTTGCCTGCACCCTGGGCGCGAGCCACAAAATTGGCGATGACGGCCAACGTGAACGCCATCGACACCCAGCGATGGAACCGCCGAATTCCCGCACCGGCGCTCATTGCACACCTCCAGCAGCGAGCTGGATCATCTTCCAGCCGTTGCCCGCCGGGTCCCGAAAGCCCGCGTCCACGTTGCCGTACCGGTCCACGGGCTCCTGTGTGAACTCCACACCCAGGTCGCGCAGCCGGGCATAGTCGGCGCGGCAGTCCGCTACATGGAGCACCAGCGCAGGCATGGCTCCTTTGGCCACCATCGCGCGCAAAGTTTGCGCTGTGGCTTCATCATGGATCGGTGGGCCAGGCCTGAACAGGCCGAGCTGGAAGCCCGGCTGMTCGGGGTGCTGCACCGTCAGCCAGCGGTAGGGGCCATTGCGCACATCCGTGTGCACCTGAAACCCGAGCTTGCCCACATAGAACGCGAGCGCTTCGTCCTGATCGTCCACATACACGCCCACCACACCAATGCCTTGGTTCTTCGTCATCAGATCTCCTTGGTTGTTGATGACGGGTTTGTACCTTCCGCCAGGCGGCGGCGCTTCTCCGAAACTGCGGTGGTGAGGTCAGGGCGTTGTGCGGCTTTCAATACGCAGGCCGGCACCTTGTCCAGTGGCTCCAAACGGGCCTGGGCCTGGGCCTGAAGGCGCACCGCACTGGGGCTCTGCCCCGTGATGTCGCGAAAGGTGCGGCCGAAGGTGCCCAGGCTCTCCCAGCCGGTGGCAAACGCAATCTCGGTGATGGGCAAGTCCGTGTCGCGCAGCAGCGTGGTGGCCTGTTCGATGCGGCGGGTCAGCAGGTAGCGGTGGGGCGGGATGCCAAACGCCTGCCGGAAGGATCGTGCGAAATGCGCCTCAGAGACGCCGCTGACCTCGGCCAGCCGCTGCACCGGCCAGGCTTCGTGCGACGCAGCGTCCATGCGGTCCTTGGCGCGCAGCAGACGGCGCAACAGGGCCGGGTCTTGCGGCGCAATGGGGTCAGCGGTATGGCCGTTGGCTGGGGGCTTCGGGGGCACGACAGGCATGGTGGGCACAGCATATCGCCTGTCCGTCGGCGTTCCTGCACCACCTGTACGGCGGCAGGCAAGACCCGCGAGAACCCGCAGGCAAAGACAAGCACTGTGAACAAAGTCACCGTCTTCGCGATGGGCCTCACCCGCCGTTAGCGCTGCAGAGACGATGGCATGGAATCATCGCGGCATCGCCCGTCGATGACCACCCGGCCATCGGCAGACCTTTCCTCAATCCTCTCGCGAATCATCATGAAGCGTCTTCTCATCCTGGGAGCCACGGGCTCCCTCGGCCGCCACGTACTGCAGCAAGCTGTTGCGGCAGGCCACCAGGTGTCAGTGCTAGTGCGCAACCCTGCCCGGCTGCCCCAGGACCTGCGATCACGCATCACGGTGCACCAGGTGGACCTGGGGTCCGTGGCAATCAGCGCCTTGGCAGACATCATCCGGGGCCACGAGGCGTTGATCAACTGTGCGGGGCTGGTCACCGAAGGTCGCGTCTTTGTCGACCTCGTGGACCGCATTGTTTCCAGCGTGGAGTCCCTGGCACCCGCAGAGCGGCCAACCTGCTGGTTTCTAGGGGGCGCTGCGGTGCTCGACATCGGCCAGACAGGCCGCTGGGGTGTTGAACTGCCCAAGGTGCGCGACACCTATTGGCCGCACAAGAAGAACTTTGAGCGCCTGAACACCTCGTCCCTCGATTGGCGCCTGCTGTGCCCGGGACCGATGGTCGACCAACCCGCGCTGGGGATCGCCCGGCTGCGCATCGCCGCGGACCAGCTGCCGGTCTCCGTGCCAGCCTTTGCGGGCAGGCTACCCAGCCCATTGATGCTGCTGCTGTTCGCATCGAAGGTGCCGCAGATGATCGTTCCCTATGCCGACGCAGCTTCTCTGATGCTGGCCCATCTTGAGCCCCGGGATGCGATGTCCCGGCACCGCGTCGGGCTCGCGCTGCCCGTGGGCATGCGCGGGAAGAAAGACACCTGGGCGGCCAAGCCCCGCAGTGCCACCTGACGAAACCCTCCATGAAAAAAGGCCCTCGCAGTCACGAGGGCCTGGGGCGGGAGAGTTGCAGAAAACCCTCATCACAACAGCAACTGGCGGTATCCGCCTGCTGCGGGCACGAAGATCAGCTGCCCGCCACCTTCATGCGGTTGACCAGGATCGAACCCACCGTCTTGGCACCATAGTTGTAGGCATCGGCACCCACGGCCTCGATGCCCTTGAGCATGTCCTTGAGGTTGCCTGCAATGGTGATCTCGTGCACTGGGTAGGCGATCTTGCCGTTCTCGACCCAGAAGCCGCTCGCGCCGCGCGAATAGTCGCCCGTGACGTAGTTCACGCCCTGGCCCATCAGCTCCACCACAAACAGGCCCGTGCCCAGCTTTTGCAGCATGGCGTCCAGGCTGTCGCTGGCTTGCGTGAGGCGCGATGTCATCACCAGGTTGTGCGAACCTCCGGCGTTGCCCGTGGTCTTCATGCCCAGCTTGCGGGCCGAGTAGCTCGACAGGAAGTAGCCCTGCACGCGACCACCCTGCACCACCTTGCGCGGTGCCACGCGCACGCCTTCTTCGTCAAACGGCGAGCTGCCCTTGCCACCCAGGATGAAGGGGTCTTCCAGGATGTCGATGTGCTTGGGAAAGACCATCTTGCCCAGCGAGTCGAGCAAGAAGCTGCTCTTGCGGTACAGCGAGCCGCCACTGATGGCCTGCACAAAACCGCCCAGCAGGCCAGCGGCCAGGGTCGACTCAAACAGCACGGGGCATTGCGTGGTAGGGATCTTGCGGCTGCCCAGGCGGCTCAGCGCACGCTGCGCGGCGTAGCGGCCCACGGCCTCGGGCGAGGCCAGATCGGCTGCGTTGCGCATCGAGCTGTACCAGGCGTCGCGCTGCATTTCGGCGTTCTTGCCGGGCAACGAGGCGATGGGAGCCACCGAGAAACTGTGGCGCGAGCTGGCATAGCCCCCGCGAAAGCCGCGTGTGTGAGCGCTGAAGAAATGGCTTTGCTGGGCCGACACGCCAGCACCTTCGCTGTTGGTGATGCGGCGATGCGTCTTGAAAGCCGCGGCCTCGCAGGCCTTGGCCATCTCTGCGGCTTCTTCGCTGGTGATGGCCCAGGGGTGGAAGAGTTGCAGGTCGCGGTGCGTCTCCTGGGGCGCGATATCGTCGGCATCGGGCAGGCCAGCCACGGGGTCTTCGGCCGTGAAGCGGGCGATGTCGTAGGCCGCTTGCACGGTCTGCTCGATGGCCTTGGTAGAAAAGTCCGACGTGCTGGCGTTGCCTCGGCGGTGGCCGATGTAGACCGTCACGCCCAGCGACTTGTCGCGGTTGCGCTCCACATTCTCCAGCTCGCCCTTGCGCACGCTGACCGACAGGCCACAGCCCTCTGACGCCTCGGCGCCCGCGTCGGTCGCACCGAGCTTTTTGGCATGGGCCAGGGCGCGGTCCACCAGGTCTTCAAAAAACGGGCGGCTGTAGCTGAAGCCGCTGTCAGGGGTGCGGGAGGTGGCAGCTGCGGGCACAGCAGCCAGCGCGCCGGGGGTGCGCGGGGCGCGGTTGGAGGGTTTGTTCATAGCGGCAGCTATGATACTTGCCACTGCGGCGCACCCTGCGCCCGCCTCTCTTTGCCCCCACCCCATGTCACGCAAACCCAAAAAAGGCTACTTTGTGCGAGGCCAGTTTGTTGCCGAAGGCAGCGAACTGGACATTCAGCTCAAGGCCGAACTCAAAGGCACGCCAGATGCCAGCCGCACCGATCTCAAGCGCGAGAGCGACGAACTGCAGGACCTGGGCAAGGAGCTTTTGAACCTGCGCGCCGACCTATTCGACGCCGTGGGCCTGCCCGACAAACTGGTGGAGGCGCTGGCCGAGGCCAAGCGCATCACCAACTTTGAAGGCAAGCGACGCCAGATGCAGTATGTGGGCAAGCTCATGCGCAAGCTCGAACCCGAGCTGGTGCAGGCCGCCCGCCAGGCGCTGGAAGAGCAGCACAAAGGCTCTGCCACCGAAAAGCTGCAACTGCATCTGGCCGAGCAATGGCGCGACCGCCTGATTGCCGACGACGATGCACTGGCCCCCTGGATGGCCGAGCATCCCGACACCGACACCCAGCAGCTGCGCGCGCTGATCCGCCAGGCCCGCAAGGATGCGCAGCCTGCGGGCAAAGAGGCCAACGTCCAGGTCTCGCAAGGCCTGGCGCCCCGCAAGGGCCGTGCATACCGCGAGCTGTTCCAACTGGTGCGCGAGCACCTGGGCGGCACGGGCACGGCAGATGCCAGCGACACCGACGAGGACAACGACGATGAGTGAAGCCGTCCACGACGCCGTCAAGATCGGCATCGTCTCGATCAGCGACCGCGCCAGCACCGGTGTCTATGAAGACAAGGGCCTGCCCGCGCTGCAAGACTGGCTGACGCGTGCGCTGCACAACCCCATCACCTTCGAGTCGCGCCTGATCCCCGACGAGCAGGCCGGCATCAGCGCCACGCTGATCGAACTGGTCAACGCGGGCTGCAGCCTAGTGTTGACGACTGGCGGCACCGGCCCTGCGCTGCGCGACGTAACGCCCGAGGCCACGCTGGCCGTGGCGCACAAGGAGATGCCGGGCTTTGGCGAGCAGATGCGCCAGATCAGCCTGAAGTTCGTGCCCACCGCCATCCTCTCGCGCCAGGTCGCTGTGATCCGAGACCAGAGCCTGATCATTAATCTGCCTGGTCAGCCGAAGGCGATTGCCGAGACGCTGGAGGGGCTGAAAGACGCCAACGGCCAGCAGATCGTGCCGGGCATCTTCGCCGCCGTGCCTTACTGTGTGGACCTGATCGGTGGGCCGTACCTGGAAACGCGGGATGAGGTCTGCAAGGCGTTCCGGCCCAAGAACGCTGTCCGGGCCAAGACCGCCTGAACCGCCTGCGGGCCAGCGCTGGCCCACGGGCGGAAGCTCCCCATCGCCCATCACACAGACGATGAAGTACCTTGCCTTCGCCCTCCCCCATCTGCTGGTAGTCGCCCTGCCCTTGTGGATGTATGTGCGCATACGCGCCATGAAACAGCGCCAGGATGCGCTGGTAAAAGACCTCAAGGGTCGGCACTACTGGCGCATCAACCTGGCCCGCCCCGCATTTTTTGGACGCTGGATGCGGCTTATGGCTTTCGAAGCCAAGGGCGTGCTGATCGACGATGGAGAAGCATTCCGCATCCGGGGGCATTGGGCCAAGACGGGCAAGGCTTTCGAGTCGTTGGTGCCCAAATCGGGGCTGAAGGTCGAGTGGCTGGGCAACCAATCCATCAAGACGGGCAACATCCACTGGGCTCGGCTGGACACCCCCAAAGGCCAGGTGCTGTTCACCGCCGATACCGGCTGGAGCGCCGGGCCGTCGCGCGAGGCCTTGTGCGACATCTTCCGCTCGGCGTTTCCCGACTATCCGCTGGACGAAGAGAACACACACGATTTCGCACTGGAGAAGAACCCTCGCAGCCTGGGCGCGACGGTGCTGTTCCTGGGCCTGATGCTGTTTGCGCTGCTCGACAGCTTTGTGTTCTCCGGCTACGAGCTGACGGATGCGCAGCTCTTCAGCATCCTGCGCTCGCCCCTGACCTGGCTGGTGGCGTCGGTGGGCATCGCAACGGTGGTGGCACTGTGCTACCGGTTCTTCGCTGCAGGGCGCATCCCCTCGCGCGAATCGATGGCGCTGGCCTTGATGCTGGGCACCGTATCGGCCGGGGCTGCCCTGCCCGTGCTCAAGCGGGTAGACCAAATGCTGGCAGGCTCAGTGTCAGAAGACCACGCATACCGCCTGTCGGGCACCTATCGGCTGGAGCCCATCGACACCACGCACGGCCTGCCGCCACTGAAGTTTCCGCGCATGCGGGACTATTGGGAGCAATGGCCCGATGGCAGCGAACACCGCATTCCGCTGATGCACGGACCGCTGGGGCTGTGGCAACTGGACCACGCAAAGTTTGATCCGCCCATCGCGGCTTTCTACGAAAAGAAGAGCAGCAAGCCTGGCAAGCACTGAGCCCGCAGTGCCCCCACGCAACGGCAGGAAGCCTACTTGCCCACCAGCTCGTTGAGCTTGCCCGCCTCGAACTGCTCCTTGATCGCCGCGTCACAGGGCACGCAGTCCTTGGCCTGCAGGTTGGCGGCAGAGAGCTTTTCGATCGCCTGCCACAAGAGCGCGATCTGGTGCTCTTGTGACGAGGCGTTGTCGATCAGCCCACGCATGGCCTGCGAGAGCGGATCGTCCTCCTGCGTGATGCCGTAGGCGGTGAATTTGCGCGATGGCTGGGGTTCGGTCACGTCGGCGCTCTGGCCTTCCTTGGACGGGATGATGCGTGCCGGGATGCCCACGGCCGTGGCGCCAGCGGGCACGGGTTTGATGACCACGGCATTGCTGCCGATCTTGGCGCCGTCGCCCACTTCAAAGCCGCCCAGCACCTTGGCGCCTGCACTCACCACCACATCTTTGCCCAGCGTGGGGTGGCGCTTGGTGCCCTTGTAGAGCGAGGTRCCGCCCAGSGTCACGCCCTGRTAGATGGTGCAGCCATCGCCGATCTCGGCGGTTTCGCCCACCACCACGCCCATKGCGTGGTCGAAGAACACSCGCTCGCCGATCTTGGCSSCSGGGTGGATCTCGATGCCGGTGAACCAGCGCGCAAAATGCGAGATGAAGCGCCCCAGCCACTTCAGGCCGTGGTGCCAGCACCAGTGCGCGGGGCGGTGCAGCCAGATCGCGTGCAGGCCCGGATAACAGGTGATCACCTCCCACGTGCTGCGCGCGGCAGGATCGCGGTCGAGGATGCACTGGATATCGGAGCGCAAGCGGGCGAGCATTGGTTGTTATGGTTATTTGTAAATGGGCTGCACAGTCTATCGTTTCGCCTGCGCCGTCTCGATCATGGCTTTGGCGACACCTCTCAAGATGTGGATTTCCTCGGGGCTGAGCTGCGCGCGGTTGAAAAGCTGGTTAAGGCGGGGCATGAGCTTCTTGGGCGCGGCCGGGTCCAGGAAACCGATGGATGTGAGCGCCTGCTCCCAATGGCCAAGCATGCCCGCCACCTGGGCAGCGTCGGCCAAAGCACGCGGCGGGGTGGCGTCCTGCACCGCAAAGCCGCCCAGCGCCTGGCGCCACTCGTAGGCGATCACCTGGATGGCCGCCCCCAGGTTGAGCGAGCCGAAGCCGGGGTTGGTGGGAATCGACAGCGCCACGTGGCAGCGGTACACATCCTCGTTGGTCATGCCAAACCGCTCCGAGCCAAAGAGAAAGGCCACACCGGCCTGCGGGGCCGCACTCGGGTCTGCAGCGGTGTCGTCGCCTGCGTTTTGAGGGTTTTTGACCTCCAGCRCTAGTACTTCATGCCTGAGTAGCTCACTTTTTAATAGCGCTTCAAAGTGCGCACGCGGCGCTGCTGTGGGGGGGCCAAAATCGCGTGGCGTCATGGCCGTGGCGCACAGGTGGCTGATACCGTCAAGCGCCTCGTCCAGCGTGGCGACGATGCGTGCGTTGTTCAGCACRTCGAGGGCGCCGCTGGCGCGCTGGATGGTTTCCTCGCGCCTGAGCACGTTAGCCCAGCGGGGAGCGACCAGCACCAGGTCGTCAAACCCCATGGTTTTCATGGCACGGGCGGCGGCGCCCACATTGCCGGCGTGGCTGGTGTTGATCAGGACAAAACGGGTCTTCATGGACAGGCGGAGCGAGGGGGGGAAAGCGGCCGGTTAGGCAAAAAAGGGCACTGCGGGTAAAATCCCGCCCTCTATTGTCGCCGCCCGCATCGCCGGGACGGGTCGGACCTCCCCGCTCATCCTGTACGCAGACGCCCGCGCCATCTTGGCCGCGCGCTGCCAACCACCACAATTTATGTCGTCCAATCTGCAYCCCATGCTCAAYGTGGCCRTCAAGGCCGCACGCGCCGCCGGCGCCATCATCAACCGCGCSGCCCTSGACGTSGARKCSGTGCGSATCTCGCAAAAGCAGRTCAACGACTTTGTGACCGAGGTGGATCACGCCTCCGAAAAGATCATCATCGAGACGCTGCTGACGGCCTACCCCGGCCACGGCATCCTGGCTGAAGAGTCGGGCAAGGAATACGGCGCCAAGGATTCAGAATTTGTCTGGATCATCGACCCGCTGGACGGCACCACCAACTTCATCCACGGCTTCCCTGTGTACTGCGTGAGCATCGCGCTGGCCGTCAAGGGCAAGGTCGAGCAGGCCGTCGTGTACGACCCCACCCGCAACGACCTGTTCACCGCCACCAAGGGCCGCGGCGCCTACCTGAACGAGCGCCGCATCCGCGTCTCCAAGCGCACCCAGCTCAAGGACTGCCTGATCTCCACCGGCTTCCCCTTCCGCCCGGGCGACAACTTCAAGAGCTACCTGAACATGATGGCCGACGTGATGCAGCGCACCGCCGGCCTGCGCCGCCCCGGCGCCGCTGCACTGGACCTGGCCTACGTGGCTGCGGGCTTCACCGACGGCTTCTTTGAAACGGGCCTGTCGATCTGGGACGTGGCAGCGGGCTCGCTGCTGGTGACCGAGGCCGGCGGCCTGGTGGGCAACTTCACGGGCGAGGCTGAATTTCTGGAGCAGCGGGAATGCCTGGCAGGCAACCCCCGCATCTACGGCCAGCTGGTGCCCATCCTGGGCAAGTACAGCAAGTTTGCGAGTGCTGGCGACAAGGCTGCTGTGCGCCAGGCGGCGACTCCCGACACGCCCGAAGCCAACAACATTCCAGAGACAGAAGGCGCTGCGGACGCAGCCGAATCGGCGGCGCCCCAGGCCGACTCAGCCAAGGGTGAAGACGCGCCGTTCTGAACATCTCAACTACCGTGCCTCACCGTCAAGCCGGCACACGATGACCGCTGAAAATATCTGGTAGCAGGACCGCGCAGTAGGCGCGCTCGTTACCAGCGCAGCCGTGCAAGGGCCGCCCCGCCGCACTGGCTGCGTCCCCCTTCCCGAATTGCGCAGCAATTCGAGAGAAGGGGGAAGGCGCGAAGCGACTCAGGGGGATGCCTCCCTACACCGGGTCGGGATACTTCTGCGCGATGCTGCGGAAGTCTTCTGCAATGTCCACAAACGCGTCCACCATGTCGGGGTCAAAGTGTGTGCCCTTGCCCCGCACGATGGTGTTACAGGCTTGGTCGTGCGAAAACGCAGGCTTGTACACGCGCTTGCTGATGAGCGCGTCATACACGTCGGCCACCGCCATCAGGCGCGCCGACACCGGGATGGCGTCGCCCGCCAGGCCCTGCGGGTAGCCAGATCCGTCCCACTTTTCCTGGTGGCTGTAGGCGATCTCCTTGGACACGCTCAAAAAGGCCACGCGCATGCCCAGGCGCCGCTCGGCCTCGTCAATGGCATTGCGGCCCAGCGTGGTGTGGGTCTTCATCACCTCGAACTCCTCCACCGTGAGCTTGCCGGGCTTGAGCAGAATGCTGTCGGGGATGCCGATCTTGCCGATGTCGTGCAACGGGGCCGACTTGTACAGCAGCTCAATCATGCGGTCGTTCAGCACATGCTCAAAACGCGGGTGGTGGCGCAGGCGCTCGGCAAGGGTCTTCACATACAACTGGGTGCGGCGGATGTGGTTGCCGGTCTCGTTGTCGCGCGTTTCGGCCAGGGAGGTCATGGCCATGATGGTCACGTCCTGGATGGCCTGCACCTCCAGCGTGCGCATGGCGACCTCCCGTTCCAGGTAGGCGCTTTTGTCGCGCAGAAAATCGGCCGTGGCCTTGAGCGCTAGGTGCGTGTTAACGCGCGCGAGCAGTATCGGCGGACTGATGGGTTTGGTGATGTAGTCCACAGCACCCAGGGCCAGTCCCATGCGCTCGTCGTCGGTGTCGGAACGCGCCGTCAGGAAGATCACCGGGATGTCGCGGGTGGCAGGCGCCTCCTTGAGGCGACGACAGACCTCGTAGCCATCCACCTCGGGCATCATGATGTCCAGCAGGATCAGATCGGGCGGCGTGGCCGACTGGGCAATTTTGAGGGCCTTCTCCCCATGGTTGGCCACCTTCACCACATAGTGCTCGCGCAGCAGACTGCCCATGAGCGTGAGGTTCTCGGGCGTGTCGTCCACCACGAGCACGGTGGCAATCGGCTTGTCAACCAAGGTCGCCGGGCTGGAGGCAAAAGGCGCGTTGTCCATGCAAATGTCCTGCGTGAATGCCGTTCAGGGGGTTTCGAGGGCCGGAGATTCAGAGCCTGGCACCGCAGCCAGGGCTTCCAGCGCCTGCTCGAAATCGAAATTCAGGGTGTGCTTTTCAACGACCTGGAAGGCGCTGCCCAGCGCCGCCTTGAGCACCACACCATTGTGTTGGAAAAATTCAGTGGCTGCAGGATCGTCCTGCTCCAGCAGGCGGCGCAAGTGCTGCCCTGCCTCGGCGGGCGTCATGCCGGCCCCCGGCGCCCTCGCATTGGGCGCCAAACCTGACTCAGGCGTCGTGCCCGCCTGCACGGCCTGCAGCACCCAGTCCTGCAGCCCCTGCAGCAGCGGCTGTAGCGCAGCGCGCAGTTCGGCCAGCAGCGGCACGATGGCCTCGTTGCCATGGCGAAAGCGCAGCGCGTGCTCCAGCGCCTGTGCGCGGTCTGACACGGCCTGTGCGCCAATGTTGGCTGCCACTGACCGCAGCGTGTGGGCCAGGCGCTCGGCCAGTGCGACATCGTGCACCGCGAGCGCACGCTGCAGCTCTGGCAACACCGGAGCCTGCCCTTGCACAAAGCGGCGCAGCATCTCGGCGTACAACCCTGTCTTGCCCAGCGCGCGCTGCAGGCCCAGTTGGGTGTCCAGCCCTGGCAGATCAGGGACATCCACCGGCAGCCACCCTGCGGCCGCTGCACTGGTGGCCGCTACCGGCGTGGCCACTGGAGCCGCACTGCTGCGAGCGGGCACAACCGCCGCACCGAGACCCTGGCGGGGGCGGATCCAGCGTGCCAGCGCGGCCCACAGGGCCGCAGGTTCGATGGGCTTGGCAACATGGTCGTTCATGCCCGCCGCAAAGCAGCGCTGGCGGTCCGCCTCCATGGCGTTGGCCGTCATGGCGATGATGGGCAACTGCGCGTAGCGCGGGTTGCCGCGCAGCAGTCGTGTGGCGGTCTCGCCATCCATGATGGGCATCTGCATGTCCATCAGCACGGCGTCGTAGTGCTTGCGCTCGATGTGGTCGATGGCGATCTGCCCGTTCTCGGCCACGTCGACGGCAAAGCCCGCGTCCAGCAGCAGCTCCATGGCCACCATCTGGTTGAGTTCGTTGTCCTCGACCAGCAGCACGCTGGCGCCCCGGATGTCCAGCGGCAGCTCGTCGGCAGCGGGGGCGGGAGTGGCCGCACGGCGCCCCTCCGTGCCCGATGCCTCCAGCGGCTGCATCAGGGTGTCGAACAGCAGCGAGGCATTCACGGGCTTGATGAGCACGGTTTCGATGCCCTGCGCACGCGCGGCCCGCATCACGTCCTCGCGCCCGTAGGCCGTGACCATCAGCATCTGCGGCACCTTGGGCATGCCCAGGCTGCGAATGTGGCCCGCCAGCTCCACGCCGTCCATGCCTGGCATGTGCCAGTCCAGCAGCAACAGGCCAAACGGCTGGTGCTGTGCCATGGACTCGCGCAGCCGGTCCAGCGCCTCCAGGCCCGAATGCGCCTGCTCCACCACAAAGCCCATCGCCTGCAGCATGTCGGACAGCACCGTGGCTGCGGTATGGTTGTCGTCCACCACCAGCACCCGGGTGCCCCGCAGGTCGGGCGGAGGTAGCAGCACACGCGCCGCTGCCCCACGCTCCAGCGGCACCGACACCCAGAAGGTGGAGCCCTTGCCGAAACGGCTCTCCACGCCCACCTCTCCGCCCATCAGCTCTGCCAGGCTCTTGCAGATCGCCAGCCCCAGGCCAGTGCCACCATAACGGCGCGTGGTCGAGGTGTCGGCTTGCTGGAAGCTCTGGAAGAGGCGCCCCATCTGCTCGTCCGTGAGCCCGATGCCGGTGTCGCGCACCTCGAAACGCAGCCGGACCTGGTTGCCCATCTCCTCCAGCAAGCGCACGGCAATGCTGATCTCTCCGGATTCGGTGAACTTGATGGCGTTGTTGGCGTAGTTGATGAGGATCTGGCCCAGGCGCAGCGCATCTCCCACGAGGTTAGGGGGCACATCGCTGGCCACGTCGCAGACCAGCTCCAGGCCCTTGGCACCGGCCTTGTAGCCCACCACATCGGACACGCTCTCCAGCATGCGGTCGAGCAGAAACGGCTGACGCTCCACCACCAGCTTGCCCGCCTCGATCTTGGAGAAGTCCAGGATGTCATTGATGACCCCCAGCAGGTGCTGGCCCGCCTGCTGGATCTTGCTCACGTAATCGTGCTGGCGTGGACTCAGGCCCGACTTGAGTGCCAGGTGCGACATGCCGATGATCGCGTTCATGGGCGTGCGGATCTCGTGGCTCATGTTGGCCAGGAAGTTGGACTTGAGCGCGGTGGACTCCTCGGCCAACTCCTTGGCACGGCGCAGCTCCTGTTCAGCACGCTGGCGGTCGGTGATGTCCACGAACGTACCAATGGTGCCGCCGGGTGTGCCATCGGGGCGCGCAAAGCCATGCAGCCAGAACAGCGTATGGTGCAGCTCGCCGTCGGCATAAGGCAAATCGACCTCGCGGTGCACCTTGCGCTCGCCCTCCATGGCCTGTATCGCGTCCTGCTCGAAGCGCGTGCGGGTCTCCTGCGGCAGATAGTCCAGATCCATCACCGTCTTGCCGATGAGCGCCTCGCGCGAAACGCCAAAGGCGTGCTCATAAGCGCGGTTCACGCCGATGTAGCGCCCGTCCGCGCCCTTGTAGAAAAGGGGCACTGGGATGGCGTCGATCAACGCCTGCTGGAAATCGAGCTGCCCGGCCACCTGCTCCTCCAGGAGCTTCTGGTCGTGGATGTCCACATTGACGCCCACCACCCGCACCGGCTGGCCCTGGGCGTTGCGGAAGATGCGCGCGGCCTCCAGAAACCAGCGCACCTCGCCATCGGGGCGCACGATGCGCCAGGAGTCGCGCAGGTAGTCCTCGGTGCCTGCAAGGCAGCTGTCGAAATAAGCGCTTGCCTGGTCGCGGTCTTCCGGGTGCAGGCAGTTGAGCCAGAAGTCGCGCCCATCAGGCTGGGTTCCAGGGGGCAGGCCCATCATCTGAGCCAGCTTGTCCGACCAGAGGATCTCGCCGGTGACCAGGTTCAGGTCGAACACCCCGATCTTGCCCGCTTCCTGCGCCAGCTCCAGGCGTTCCTGGGCCTGCTGGATCACGCGCTCGGCACGCCGCTGCTCGC
Source organism: Acidovorax sp. LjRoot204 (assembly GCF_056175785.1). Lineage (NCBI taxonomy): Bacteria > Pseudomonadati > Pseudomonadota > Betaproteobacteria > Burkholderiales > Comamonadaceae > Acidovorax > Acidovorax sp. LjRoot204. The sequence continues at coordinate 1,965 of NZ_JBGFFF010000090.1, read as the reverse complement.
TGACATCTTCAATGACCCAGATCGAGGCGGTGCCAAAGTCGTCCATCTTGACGCTGCGGCCCGCCAGGCGTGCCTCGAACTGGCTGCCATCCAGCCTGCACAGGGTAGCGGTCTCGCGCAAGGCCTGGCCCGAGGCCAGTGCCGGCGTGACGCGGGCAGTGAACAGGTCGGCATGGCCCGTCCCGCCAAACAGCACCGACACCCCCAGACCCAGCAGCTGTGATGCGGTACCACCCATGAGATCCACAAACGCCGGGTTGAACTGGCGGAACTGTCCGTCGCACACCATCACGATGGGCGGTGCGTTGTCGAAGATGGCAGTTTGCTGCTCCAGCAGCTCGTTGAGCAGGCGTTCGCGACGCTCCAGCTCCTTTTGCGCCTGGATGCGTTCGGACACGTCCTCGTGAAGGCCCACGATGCCGATGCGCTTGCCCCGCCCATCAAACACGGGCGATAGCGTGGCCTCGTCGTGGTAGATGCTCCCGTCCTTGCGCCGATTGACGAACTGGCCCTGCCAGGACTTGCCCGACAGCAGCGCGGACCACATCAGCTGGTAGGTCTGTGCGGGCGTTTGTCCGCTGGCCACCAGCGATGGCTTTTTGCCGCGCACCTCGTCCAGCGAATATCCCGTGTTGCGCTCGTACTGGGGGTTGACCCAGTCGATGCGGCCGTCGCCATCGGTGATGACCACGGACACCGGGCTGCTCTCCAGCGCCGTACCCAGCACCCTGAACCGCTCCAGCGCACTGGCCACCCGGGCACGGCTGCGCAGCAAGTCCAGAAGCAGCAGGCCCAGCAGGCACAGCAGCACAAAGGCCACCACCCCAATGCGCGCGCGCTGCGTCGACGACATCAAGGCGCTGATATCGTCCAGCGCCACCAGCTGCCACTCGCCCCCCGGGTCGTGCCAGTCAATGGCCCGGCGTTCGACAGCGTAAGTCACGCCGTTGATCTGGACATCTCCGGTATCGGCCGCAAAGGGCAACGCCGAAGCCACGCCATTGTCGAAATGCCGGCCGAACTGGCGTGTGGCGCGGATGGCATCGATACGCGCCTGCGTGAGCGGCGGCGCTACCGCGAACTGCCATTCGGGGCGCGTGGCGGCAAACGCCACGCCCTGCGGCGATAGCAGCACCATGGGCAGGCCCGCGCGCTTGAGCAGCAGGTCCACCGGCTCAAAACCCACCTTGAACATCACCACGCCGATGATGTTGCTCGATGGCGTGTCGCTTTCATAGAGTGGCGCTGCGTAGTACAGCCCACGCTCCTGGGTATTGCTGCCAATGGCGGCATACACACTGTTGGCGCCCTGGATGGCCTGCTGGAAGTACGGGCGGAATGCAAGGTTCAGGCCCGTGGATCGTTCGCCAGGCGTCTCGTGCGCTACCACGGTGCCATCGGCAGACATTACGTACACGCCTTGCACCAGAAAGCGCCCGCGCGCCACGGCCAGGCGGGACAGTGCCTCGGGGTGGTCAGGGGGCAAACGGCCCAGCGCCATGTCCTTGAGCAAAGGCTCGCTCAGGCCCATCAGCGATACCGCCCCGAGCATGGAGCCGCCAGTGGTCTGGGCTTGCAGGGCATCTGCCGTCTGGTGCAACACGCGTGAACGCTCGGTCGCCCGCTCGCCCGCTCGCCAGTGCTGTGCACCCTGCACCACCAGCACTGCGCCGATCAATGCCAGGGCCACCACCACCAGCAGGCCACGGACGCCGGGGGCGTTACGGTCCACAAGCTTGTCAAACCACATGCCTACGCCCTTGCCACGCAGGCCAGCCACACCGCAGACGTACCGTCAACCAGCGGGATACAGCAATGCATCGATAGCCTCCGCCGGCCCCGGCCTTCCAAACAGATACCCCTGGAACCCCTCGCACCCATGCAGCCTCAGGAACGACAGCTGCCCCGTCGTCTCCACCCCCTCCGCCACCACCTCCAAATCCAGGCTCTTGGCCAGCGCCAGGA
>NZ_JBGFFF010000089.1:0-20541 GCF_056175785.1 Acidovorax sp. LjRoot204 | reverse complement strand
ATGCACGCTTTTACCGCACAAAGACAGCTCGTTGGGAACCCAGGGATCCTGTGTGCGTTCTCAGGCCTTGCGCAGCTGATCGACCGTGTCGTGCAGGTGCTGCGTCCAGGTGCGGCGGTCGCGCTCGCCTGCCAGCTCCGGGGGGCCGTAGTGCACCACGGCCTCGATGGGCCGGGCGCTGAGCGTGCGCCAGATCGAGCCCACCAGGGTTTCGTCGCCGATGTAGCTGGGAGCAAAACTGGTGGCGCCCGTGACCTTGTCGGCAAAGCGCAGGCCTACGGGCTGCACGGGCGCCTTTGCAGCCACGGCGGCCTGCAGCAGGTTGGCGTGGAAGGGCAGCATCTCGCGCCCGTCGCCCGTGGTGCCTTCGGGGAAAACGGCCAGCACCTCGCCGCGCTCCAGCGCCTCCTGCATCGAGCGCACCATGCGCAGCGCATCGCGGCGCGAGCTGCGTTCGATGTAGAGCGTGCCCGCCGCCGTGGCCAGGGTGCCGATCAGCGGCCAGGCCTGCACGTCGGACTTGGAGACAAAGCGACAGTGCCGCGCCGCATGCATCACCGGGATGTCGAGCCACGAGATGTGGTTGGCCACCAGCATCACCGGACCAGTCACCGGGGGCTGCCCCAGGATGCGCAGGCTRATGCCCGCATGGGCCAGCAGCTCCAGCGACCACACCTGCACGCGGGCGTGTTGCTGGTCCGGCGACAGCGACGGAAACCGCAGCGCCACAATCCACAGGCCCTTGGCGATRTGACCCAGCAGCCGCAAGAGGCGCCAACTGGCGCGCAGGAACTTCACGGCCGGGCCTCGCTATCGCAGCGTCGCGCCGTCTCAGCTGCGGTCAAAAGCGACCTGTCCGCCGACCAGGGTCATGCGCACGCGGCCGGGCAGTTCGTAGCCCGAGAACGGCGTGTGTTTGCCCTGGCTGGCGAGCGCGTCGTCCTGCACCGTCCACGCCGACTGCGGGTCGAAGATGCAGAGGTCGCCCACGCCGCCTTCCACGATCTGGCCGACGCTGGCCTGCAAGGTACCCAGCGCGTTGCCCAGCACGCGTGCGGGCTCTGCCGTGACCACTGCCAGCGCGCGCTGTAAAGGCACACCACTGTCTTGCGACCACTTGAGCGCCAGCGACAGCAGCAGCTCCAGCCCCGTGGCGCCAGGCTCGGCTTCGGCAAACGGCAGGGTCTTGGCGTCTTCATCCACCGGGGTGTGGTCGGACACCAGCGCATCGATGGTGCCGTCGAGCAGCGCCGCGCTGAGGGCGTCACGGTCGCGCTGCTGGCGCAGCGGCGGCGTCRGGCGCGCGCGGCTGTCAAAGAAGCCGATGTCGTTTTCGGTGAGGTGCAGCGAGTTGATGCTGACATCGGCCGTGACCTTCAGGCCATCGGCCTTGGCGCGGCGCACCAGCTCCACGCCCGCAGCGCTGCTCAGGCGGCACAGGTGCACGCGCGCKCCGGTGATCTTGAGCAGTTCAAAAATGGTGTGCAGCGCAATCGTCTCGGCCGCCACGGGCACGCCCGAAAGGCCCAGCCGCGTGGCCAGCGCRCCGCTGGCMGCCACGCCCTTGCCMAGGTGCATCTCTTGCGGGCGCARCCACACGGTGTAGCCRAAGGTGSYYGCGTASWGCAGCGCGCGCTGCAGCACCTGGGTGYYKGCSAGCGGYACSTCGGCCTGGCYRAAGCCSAYGCAGCCGGMYTCGGTSAGCTCGGCCATYTCGGTSAGCACSYCGCCMGCRAGGYTGCGCGTGAGCGCGCCSAGCGGGAACAGGCGCGACTGGTGCAGCTTCTCGGCGCGGAACTTGAGCATCTCCACCAGACCGGGCTCGTCAAGCACCGGGTCGGTATCGGGTGGGCAGACCAGGCTGGTCACGCCACCGGCCACAGCGGCGGCCATTTCGGACTCGAGCATGCCTTCGTGCTCGTGGCCGGGTTCGCGCAGGCGCGCGGCCAGATCCACCAGGCCGGGCAACACGATGCAGCCGGCAGCGTTGATGGTGCGGTTGGGCGCAAAGTCGGGCGGCACGCGGTTGACCCCCACGATGCGGCCCGCCGCCAGCGCGATGTCGCAGGTCTGGTCAAGGCCCGAGGCGGGGTCGATCACACGGCCGTTCTGGATCAGTATCTTCATGATTTCAAGCCAAATTGGCTGCTAGTGCTTGATTTATAAGCACAGGCAGCTATGAAAACAGGAGTATTCATCCTCAAGGTCACGCCTCGTTCCCTGCGACGATGGACATGACAGCCATGCGCACGGCGATGCCGAAGGTCACCTGCGGCAGGATCACGCTCTGCTTGCCATCGACCACGGCGGAGTCGATCTCCACGCCRCGGTTGATGGGGCCSGGGTGCATGACGATGGCGTCGGGCTTGGCCAGTTGCAGCTTTTCCTGCGTGAGGCCGAAGCTCTTGAAATACTCCTGGCTGGAAGGCAGCAGCGCACCGCTCATGCGCTCGTTCTGCAGGCGCAGCATGATGACCACGTCGGCATCCTTGATGCCTTCTTCAAGCGTGTGGCACACCCGCACGCCCATCTGCGCCATGTCCGACGGCACAAGGGTGCGCGGACCCACCACACGCACTTCGGCGCAGCCCAAGGTGGTCAGGCCGTGGATGTCCGAGCGCGCCACGCGCGAGTGCAGCACGTCGCCCACGATGGCCACAGTGAGGTTGCTGAAGTCCTTTTTGTAGTGGCGGATGGTGTACATGTCCAGCAACCCCTGCGTGGGGTGGGCATGCCGTCCGTCGCCGGCGTTGATCACGTGCACATGCGGCGCCACGTGCTGCGCGATCAGGTAAGGCGCGCCGGACTCGCTGTGCCGCACCACGAACAGGTCGGCGGCCATCGCGCTCAGGTTGGCGATGGTGTCGAGCAGCGACTCGCCCTTGCTGGCCGAGCTGCGCGCGATGTCCAGGTTGATCACGTCGGCCGACAGGCGCTTGGCCGCGATCTCGAACGTGGTGCGCGTACGCGTGCTGTTCTCGAAGAACAGGTTGAACACGCTCTTGCCGCGCAAGAGGGGCACCTTCTTGACTTCGCGGTCGTTGACGCTGACGAAGTTGGCGGCCGTGTCGAGGATGTGCGTGACGATGTCGCGCGGCAGACCCTCGATGGACAGCAGGTGGATGAGTTCGCCGTTGCCGTTGAGTTGGGGATTGCGCTTGTGCAGCACGGTCAGGCCTCTTTAGTCTTTGTCTTGGACTTGGAATTGGAAGGTGCCGCTGTCGCCACGCGCCAGGGCCAGCGAATGGGCGACCGGCAAGGCCACCCGGGCAGCAGCAAAGTCGGCCTGCACGGGCAGCTCGCGYCCGCCRCGGTCCACCAGCACMGCSAGSCGCACGCWSGCSGGGCGGCCAWAGTCGAACAGCTCGTTGAGCACSGCGCGGATGGTGCGGCCGGTGTAGAGCACGTCGTCCAGCASCAGCACGTCGGCACCGTTCACGTCRAACGGCAGCGCGGTCTGCGCRCTGGCCGASAGGCCACGCTGGGCGAAGTCGTCGCGGTGCATCACCGATGACAACACACCGGCCGGGCCTTCCAGGCCCAGGTCTTTTTGCAGGCGCTCGRCCAGCCAGGCGCCGCCGGAAGCGATGCCCGCCAGGCGCGTGGTGGGAGTCAACATGCTGCGCACCCCGCGCAGCAGTTCGCGGTACAGCGCCTCGGCATCAAGCACCAGGCTGCCGGACATTCCGGGGGATGGGGTGGTCATGGGAGATTCCTCAAAAACTGTTCCAGGATGATGCAGGCCGAGGCCGCGTCGGCATCCTTGGCACCACCTGCAATGGCTTCGGTGGTGCTGTAGCGCTCGTCCACCTCGAACACCTGCAATCCAAAGCGCCCGCGCAACTGGCGCCCGAACTTGAGAGCACGCGCGGTGTTTTCGTGGGCCGCACCGTCGGGGTGGTAGGGCACGCCGATCACCAGCGCATCGGGCTGCCATTCCTTGATGCGCTCGGCCACTTGGGCAAAACGGGCGTCGCCCTCGGCCTGGATGGTGCGCTGGGGTGTGGCGCTCTTGAGCATGCGGTTGCCCGAGGCCACGCCCGTGCGCTTGAGCCCAAAGTCAAAAGCAAGAAAGGTCTGGAAATGCGCAGGAACGGCTGGCGGCTGGATGGACTGAGCGGGCGCACCAGTCATGCGTGCCCCGCCTCGGGCGACAGCATCCAGGCCTGCAAGCCCAGAAGCGACAGGGCTCGGTCGTACCGCTCGGGCACGGGCGTGTCGAAGATCACCGACAGATCGGCGGCCACCGTGAGCCAGGCGTTCTCGGCAAGCTCAGACTCCAACTGCCCCTCGCCCCAGGACGAATACCCCAGCGTGATGAGCACGCGGCGGGGACCTGCGCCAGTGGAAAGGGCTTCGAGCACGTCCTTGGAGGTGGTCATCTCCAGGCCACCGGGGATGGTCATGGTGGAGGCGTAGGCCGACTCGTCGGTTTCCCCCTTGTCCATGAGCATGGGTTCGTGCAGCACAAATCCGCGCTCGGTCTGCACCGGGCCGCCCTGAAAAACGGGCTCTTTGGTGAGGTCCTCGCGGCGCAGCGACAGGTCCACCTTGTCAAACAGGCCCTTGAGGGTGATATCGGTGGGCTTGTTGATGATGAGGCCAAGCGCACCGCGTTCGCTGTGCTCACACAGATAGACGACGCTGCGCGCAAAAGACTCATCTTCCAGGCCGGGCATCGCGATCAGGAAGTGATGCGTCAGGTTGATGGGCGCAGAATCGAAAGACATCCCGCAATTTTAACGGTGAACATGCCCCCCTCCCCCGAGCCCACTTACTCCCGTGGCTTGGTCTGGTTCCGCCGCGACCTGCGTGCCCACGACCAAGCGGCCCTGTACCACGCGCTGACGCGCTGCGAGCAGGTGTTCTGCGCTTTTGTCTTCGACAAGGACATCCTCGATGCCCTGCCCCGCGCCGACCGGCGGGTGGAGTTCATCCGGGAGTCGCTGGTAGAGCTAGATGAAACCCTGCGCGCACTTTCGGGGCATGAAAGGGGAGGCCTCATCGTGTGGCACGCGGTGGCCAGCGATACCATTCCGGCACTGGTCGACGCCCTGGACGTGCAGGCGGTCTTTGCCAACCACGATGACGAACCCCAGGCGCTGGACCGCGACCGCCTGGTGCGCACGCGCCTGACGGCTGCAGGCAAGGCCTTCCACACGTTCAAGGACCACACCCTGCTCGAGCGCAGCGAAGTGCTGACGCAGACCGGCAACCCGTACAGCGTGTTCACGCCGTACAAGAATGCATGGCTCAAGAAGATCGATGTGTTCCAGCTCAAGAGCTATCCGGTGGAGCGACACGCCCACCATCTGGCCGCGCGACCGGAAGCCTATTGCCAGCCGGTACCCACCTTGCAGGACCTCGGGTTTGAGCCCACAGCGCTGTCCCAGCTGCGCCTGCCCACCGGCGCCCAGGGCGCACAGCAGTTATTCGACGATTTTCTCGGCCGCATCGAGCGGTATGAGGACACGCGCAACTTTCCGGCGGTGAAAGGGCCCAGCTACCTGAGCGTGCACCTGCGGTTTGGCACCATCTCGCCGCGCTTGCTGGCACGCACGGCGCACCGCCTGATGCTGGAGGGCAACCCCGGCGCCACGACCTGGCTCAATGAGCTGATCTGGCGGGACTTCTACTTCCAGATCCTGCACCACCACCCGCATGTGGTGGGCCAGAGCTTCAAGCCGGCCTATGACGCCATCGCCTGGGAGACCGGCCCCGAGGCCGATGCCCGGTTTGCCGCCTGGTGCSAGGGCCGCACSGGCTACCCGCTGGTGGAYGCSGCCATGSYGCAGATCAACCAGASSGGCTACATGCACAACCGCCTGCGCATGGTGGTRGCMAGCTTTCTGGTGAAAGACCTGGGCATCGACTGGCGCCGCGGCGAGGCCTACTTTGCCACGCACCTCAATGACTTCGACCTGGCCGCCAACAACGGTGGCTGGCAGTGGGCCAGCTCCAGCGGGTGTGATGCCCAGCCCTATTTCCGCATCTTCAACCCGGTCAGCCAGAGCGAGAAGTTCGACCCGGAGGGCAAGTTCATCCGGCGTTACCTGCCGCAGCTCGCAACGCTCCCGACCAAGGCATTACACGCCCCCTGGCTGGCGCGGCCCCTGGAGCTGCAGGAAGCGGGCGTACGTCTGGGAGACACCTACCCCTTGCCTGTGGTGGAGCACGATGCCGCACGGCAACGCACGTTGGAGCGGTATGCCGTGGTGAAGACGGCTGCAGGGTGACAACACACGGACCCACACACTCAAGCAGGTCGCCGAGGGCTAGCGATGCGCCGTGGGCGGCGGGTCGTCCGGCGGGGGTTCCTCCGGCGCCATCTGCATGCCCTCACCGCCCAGCGAGGCACCGGCGGCCAGCCGCAGTCGCAAGCGCACATCGGTGCGGTTGTCGGCGTTGGCGATGGCTTCTTCGGGCGATATCGCACCCGCCTCCACCATGCCCAGCAGTGACTGATCAAAACTCCACATGCCCTGCTCGCCACTGCGAGTGATGGCGGTCTTGAGTTCGTCGATCTGCCCCTTCTGGATCAGCTCGGCCACATAGGGCGTGAGCAGCATGATCTCGGTGGCAGGCACCAAGTGGCCCGAAAGGCCCGGCACCAGGCGTTGCGCCACCACCGCCCGCAGGTTGAGGGACAGGTCCATGAGCAGCTGGCGGTGCGCGTCCTCGGGGAAAAAATTCACGATGCGCTGCACCGCCTGGTTGGCATTGTTGGCGTGCAGGGTGGACACACACAGATGGCCGGACTCAGCGTAGTGCAGTGCGTGCTGCATGGTGGCCCGGTCGCGGATCTCGCCGATCATGATCACGTTGGGCGCCTCGCGCATGGCACGGCGCAGCGCTTCGTCATACGACAGGGTGTCGAGACCCACCTCGCGCTGCGTCACCAGGGATTTTTTGTGGCTGTGCAGGTATTCGATGGGGTCTTCTACCGTGAGGATGTGCCCGCCAGTGTGCGTGTTGCGATGGTCCAGCAATGCGGCCAGCGTGGTGGTCTTGCCCGAACCTGCGGAGCCCACCGTCAGGACCAGCCCCCCTTTGAGAAACGCCAGCCRCTGGAGGRCGGGCGGCAACCCCAGTTCTTCCAGCGTCGGGATCCGCGCTATCACATGGCGGATCACCATGCCGACCTGCCCCCGCTGCATGTGCACGTTCACGCGAAAGCGCTCCCCATCGGCGGTCTGCAGCGAGAGGTCGCACTCCATCGTGGTCTCGAACTCCTTGCGCTGGGCCTCGCGCAAGATGGAATAGGCCATATGCCGCACATCGTCGGCCGCCAGGACTTGCTGTGTGATGGGGACAAAGGCACCCTGCCGCTTGATCGTGGGCGCAGCACCTGCCATCAGAAACAGGTCCGAAGCGCGCTCGCGCGCTACCAGGGCCAGGCAGGCCAGCAGCCGGGGATCGGGGGAAGGGGATGGTGCCAGCGGATCCATCACGGTGACTCGGTCCGCCCTGTCCATGCACAGGACACCACAAGGCAAGGCAACAAGAGAACACTCCCGACCCAGGCTGACTCGCAGGGTCGGGAGTGGGCCAGCATGGTGTCAGGCCTCGGCCGCCGCAGCGATGCGCGCGTAGTGCTGGATCAGGCTCAGCAGCTCTTCGTCCGAATAGGGCTTGCCCAGGTAATGGTTCACACCCAGCTCCATCGCGTGCTCGCGGTGCTTTTCAGCAATCCGCGAGGTGATCATGATGATGGGCAGATCACGCAAGGCACCGTCTGCCCGGATGTTGCGCGCCAGRTCGAAGCCGTCCATGCGCGGCATYTCGATGTCSGACAGMACCACCGYCGGGCGCTCCTSCTGCAGACGCTCCAGCGCCTRCAGGCCATCGGCCGCCAGGGCCACACGGTAGCCTTCGCGCTGCAGCAGGCGCTGCGTCACGCGRCGCACGGTGATGGAGTCGTCCACCACCAGCACCAAAGGCACCTGGCTGGGGCCCGACAACTGTTGAGACACCACGGCTTTACCCGTACCGCCGGCAGCGGGGGTGTCGGGCGCTGGTGCCATGTCGGCACTGGCCGCACGCACCTGGTCGCCATACACCGTGGCCAAGGCCACCGGGTTGTAGATCAGTACCACGGCACCCGAGGCCAGCACGGACATGCCCGCCAGACCTGGCAGACGGGACAACTGCGGCCCCAGGTTCTTCACCACCACTTCCTGGTTGCCCAGCACTTCGTCCACGTGCATCGCAACACGCTGGGCAGCGCTTCGGAAGATCACCACCGGGCGGGTCTTGCCCGCCGGCTCGGTGCTGCGGCTGGACGACTGCAGCAGGGCTCCCGACCAGAAGAACGGGATTTTCTCCATGCCGTCGTCAAACACGCCGGTACGGTAAGCCTCTGCCAAGTCAGGGGCCGAGGTGCGGCGGACGATCTCGACCACGTTGGCCGGAACGCCGATCGCCAGGTCACCCGAGCGCAGCATCACCACCTGCGTCACTGCGGTGGTCAACGGCAGCACCATGCGGAATGCCGCACCCTTGCCCGCCTCGGTGGAGGTTTCGATGCGGCCGCCCAGCGCATTGATCTCAGCACGCACCACGTCCATGCCGATGCCCCGCCCTGCCAGACCAGTCACTTCGGAGGCCGTCGAGAAGCCTGGCATGAAGATCAGGTTGGCCGCATCCGCATCGCTCAGCTCCACGCCGGGTTCCACGATGCCCTGAGACACGGCCTTTTCGCGAATGCGCGGCAGGTTCAGACCCGCTCCGTCATCGCGGAACTCGACCGATACGTCATTGCCTTCGTGGTGCAGGTCCACCGTGATGGTGCCCGACGCCGGCTTGCCGGCCGCCGTGCGCACTTCAGGCTCTTCAATGCCGTGGGCCACGCAATTGCGCAACAAATGTTCGAAGGCGGGCGTCATGCGGTCCAGCACGCCGCGGTCCATTTCGATGGAGCCGCCGGTGATGTCCAGCTTGATCTGCTTGCCGGTTTCCTTGGAGGCCTGACGCACCACCGCGTACAAGCGCTCGGCAATCCCCTCGAACTCCACCATACGTGTGCGCAGCAGATCCCGTTGCAGCTCACGCGCCTGGCGGCCTTGGGCAATCAAGTCGTCTTCAGCGCCTTCCATGGCACGTTGCAGATTGCGCTGCACSGTGGCCACGTCRTTSACCGACTCGGCCATCATGCGSGTSARYTCCTGCACSCGKGTGAAGCGGTCGAACTCCAGCGGATCGAAGCCCGCAGCAGAGTCCTTGGACAGCGCCAGACGCGACTGCATCTGAGATTCGGCCTGCACCTCGATGTCGCGCAATTGCTGACGCAAGCGGTCCAGATTGCCCGACAGATCGGTGAGTGAGCTGCGGAACTGGCCCAGGCGCGCGTCCAGGCGCGAACGGCTGATCATCACCTCGCCCGCCTGGTTGACCAGGCGGTCCAGCAGCTGTGCACGCACGCGCACCGACTGGTTGGCTGCCACCCGCAGGGGCGCCAGCTGGGACGGTCCGGGCAGGCGCACGGCCGGAGCCGTTATCGCCAGCGGCTTGGCAGAAGATACTGCCGCCGAGGGGACGGAGGCTTCGGCCGCATCCGCCACATTGGCGCGCAAGGCCGGTGTGGCTTCGACCGGCAGAGTAACCACCGTGTCGGAAGGTCCCTGACCAATGGCACGCAGCGCCTCGAAGTTGGCTTGCAGTCCATCGAAACTGCCTTGCAACGGCTCGATCTGGTCGGCCGTGACGGTTTCTGCGTCCAGCTGCTCGATCGCAGATTCCAGCCGGTGGGCCATTTCGCCCAGCCGCATCGCCCCGGCCAGTCGCGAACTGCCCTTGAGCGTGTGCAGGGCTCGCAATACTTCGCTGCGGGCGCTGAGGTTGTCGGGGCGCGACGCCCATTGGCGCAACGCACCACCAAGCTGGGGCAGCARCTCSGCCGCYTCTTCCTCGAAGATGGGGAACAGGTCGGGGTCGATGACGTCGATCGCATCGATGTCGTCGTCCGCGTCCGGGATCGAGGCAATGGCGTGCGCGATGGCATCGTCAATGTGCTGATCGTGGTCGTGGATGACTGCAGACAGCGCGGGCACCACATGGCCCACCACGGGGGCAGTCACAGCCGGTGCAACAGCCTCAGGCTCTGCATCCACCACAGGCACCTCCGCCACCGGCTCAGGTGCCAACCCGGCCGCAGCAACTTCGGACGCTTCCTGCTCTGCGGCGTCGAGGTAGGCCTGCGCATCTTCCTCGGGTGGAGACTGGGTGCTGACCACCTCGGTTTCCAGAATCTGGCGCAGCTGGGCCAGCACTTCCGGGCTGGGCTCTTTGAGGAACCCGGCAGCAAACTGGTGCAACAGGCGGCGGATGTCCTCCGCTGCTGCCATGAACGCTGCCGCCTGCTCCTCGGTGCCACCCGACTGCAGCTGCACATGCTGCAGCGTGTGCTCCAGCACGCGGGCCATTTCGGACAGCGCGGTGAAGCCCACCGTGGCCGAACTGCCGGCGAGCGAGTGCGACAGGGCCACCGCCGTGTCAGGCAGCGGCTCATGCAGTTCCAGCGCCCATTCCTGCAAACAGGTCACCAAGCGACGAGACCATTCATCGGCCTCATTCAGGTACACGTTGTACAGCGGGATACCGATGCGCAGCGTGTCGATGACCTTCACCGCATCGTCGCTGCCGCCTTCTTCCTGCGGCAGGGCATCGAGCAGATGCGCCACTTCTTGCGCGGGCTCCACTTCAGCGATCAGGTCGTCTGGCAACGCTTCGGAACCGGCCACAGCCACGTCCTCGGGGGCAGGTGCAAGCAGTTCGGCAGCCTCGGCCGACTCGGCCTCCAGCAGCTTCTCCAGCTCAGCCACGTCCAGGGCTTCCAGCCCATCCGAAGGAATGCGGGCCTCTGTATCCACCGCATTTTGCGGTTCGGCGGCATCGAGCACCAGGTCTTCTGGCAGCAATAGTTCGTCGCCCAGGGCGCCTGCGGGCGCTTGCAGCGGCGTATCGACAGCTTCTGCGTGATCCACTGCGGGCACAGGCGCTTCCGCAGACACAGGTTCCAGGTCAGGCAGCTCCAGGTCGAGGACAAAGTCCACGCTGGACGGATCGACCACAGGTGCAGGTTCGTGGGCAGACTCGTTCAAAGCTGCAGTGAACACCGAGAAGTCGATCTCCTCGGCCACTTCCGGGGCACCGTTGGCGCTCTCGACGGGCTGTTCGGGCACATGCTCGGAAATCTCGGTGGCCTGGAAATCCGGCACCGTCAGTTCTTCGTTGAGCACTTCGGCGGAGAGGGCATCCACCGGCTCTGCCACGGCCTCGGCAAGCTCCGGCGCGGCCTGTGGTGCTGGAGGTTCGGGCGCCATACCGCCACCCGATGGCATCGCCAGCGGTACCAGCGTGCCATCCAGGCGCATGGCATCTGCCGACCGGCGGAAGGACTCAGGGTCCCAGCCCGTCGCGCGGCCTGCGGCGATGTCGTCTGCCCAGCTGCTGAAAGCATGCAGTGCGTCGGTGGACAACTGCAACAAGCTCGGCTGCATGGGCTTTTGTTCGGCCAGCCAGACGTTGAGCACCTGCTCCATCGACCAGGCTGCTTCGCCAAAGTCGTTCAGCCCCACCATGCGCGAGCTGCCCTTGAGCGTATGGAACGCACGGCGCAGTGTGGTCTGCTCGCTCAGGTCACCAGGTTCACCCCGTAGCTGCTCAATGGCAGCCAGGCCGTTGACCACCACTTCGCGTGCCTCTTCGAGGAACACGTCGAGCAGTTCATCTTCGACATCGGGCACTGGAGCGGGCGCAGCCGCAGCCGCCGGAGAAGCTGCTTCCAGCGGTACGGGCGCGGCAACGGCGGGAACGTCAAAGGAGATATCCGGGGCCAGGCCTGCGGGCTCTGCCGCCACGCTGGCATCGGCTGCGGGGGTCGACTCAAAATCAGGGAACGGTGCAAAGTCCGTGGGCTCGCTGACAGGCTCCTGCACCGGAAAGCGGGGAATCACGTCTGGCACCAAGGTGGCAGAACGCTCTTCCAGCTTGGCAGGCGCTTCTTCCACAGCATCAGAGGCGCGCGCACGGGTTTTACCCATGAGGATGCGCAGTTCGCCCAGTTCTTCGTCGTACACAAAGAGCTTGCGCGCCATGGTGCGCTGATAGCTCAGCATGTCGATCAGGAAACCCAATGCGCCCAGGCTGTTGCCCAGTTTTTCAAACGCGCTTTGGCGTTCTTCTTCGGGCACCTCGTTGATCAGCAGGCGCTCCACCGTGTCGCGCATGCGGACCACCGCCAGTGATGCCTGATCCAGCCCCAGCACCGACAGCACGCCGCGCATCTGCGCAAGATGCCCTGGCACGGTCGCCAGCACACCAGTGTCCTTCGGGTTGCGGAAAAACTGGTCCATGGCCTTTTCAGCCTCGCCCAGGGTCACCCGGAGCTCATCGACCACGCTGCCCATGGTCTGGTTGTCGCTGACCCGGCGGTACAGCTCTTCCATCCATTGTTCAAGGGGTTCGGGTTCGGCACCCGCCGTGACCGCATCCAGACGCTCTGCAAGACGGCTGGCGCGGGCTTCCATCTGTTCGTCTGCCGTGTCCAGCTCTTCAAAAGCTGCCTGCAGGTACAGCACGGAGGTAGCCACTTCCATCGCCAATGCGGGCGACGGGGGTTCGCCCGATCGGGTGGTTGAATCCAGGGCACGCGTCAGCGCCTGCGCCAGGTTCTCACTGCCCGGATGGAGCTTGCGCAGCGAATCGCACACCAGGCTGAACTGGTCTGCCGCTGGCTTGAGTTTGTTGCGGTCGCCACCCGCCAGGGCAGACCAGGTTTCCGTGGCCGAGGCAATGCGCTTGCGCGCCTGCGTCAACACCGCCGGGTCAAAACGTCCGAAGCGGGCCGTCTCGTAGTCCACCGGCTTGAAGCGGTCCAGCGCAAAGGCCTGACGGACAGCACGCAATGAGGGCGCTGCATCCTCTGCCAGATCGGCCACCTTGGCCTGCGAGCAGAAGAACAGCAGGTCCTGCACCAGCCGGTCGGCGATCGTCGGATCGCCCTTGGCCAACGTGGCGTACTGCATGAGCACACGGGATGCCACGCGCTTGACGTACACATCTGGCGGCAAAAGGCCCGAGCCAAACGCATCGAAGAAACCCGCGCAAATTTTCCAGAACGCACGCGCCTGCCGATCTGTTTGTGCAGCCACAAAACCCAGGCAGGTGTCGCGCAGGCTCAGGGCGGCCTTCAGGTCCCCCGACTTGACGATGCGCAGCACAGCTGCATCCAGCCGCGCCCGCGCCTCGGGACCGTAGGGCAGAGGTGGGCGCGACACCGCACCTTCGGGTTCACGGAAACGACGCTCCACCGGCCACAGGTCAGCGGGATGAACACGGTCAGCGCCTGCCAGTGCCTGAGCATCGCGGTACTGCGGAAACAGGGCCACGGGCGATACCGCTTTGCCCGCCAGCACGGTTTCCAGGTATTCGATCAGCGCAAAACTGGCGCGCTCAATCACGGCGGCAGCGTCATCGCTGCAGGTTTCGGGGCGCTGAACAAACTTCTGCACCGCCGATTCCATGGACCGCAGCACCAGCGCCGGAGGGCCCATGCCCACCATTTCCAGCGCACCACAGGCTTGGTGCAATTGCTGGCGCGCAATGCGCAGGGGGCCAGCGTCCAGCGCCGCCAGATCGGACTCGCGTGCTACCTCGGCATCACGCACAAAGCGCCGCATCGCCTTGACAGCACCGTCCAGCGATTTGCGCAGCTCGTCAAGCACCCAAGCCAAAGGACCCAGGTCCTGATCTCCCTGGGTCCCGTCGGCGGCCGGTGCATTGTTGACATCAATAGATGACATGGATTCGTCCCCGGCTGCAATGAGCCAGCTGGTTGATGACTAACTGCTGCGTCAGGCGATCTTGAAACGTGCCACCGATTGGCGCAGTTCCTCGGCCATGTGCGAGAGCTCGCGCACCTGTTGCGCCGTGGTGCGGGTACCTTCACCCGTCTGCTCGGTCACCGCAAAAATGTGCTGGATGTTGTCGGCCACTTCGTTGGCCAGAACAGCTTCCCGGGAAGTCGAAGACGAAATCTGCTCAATCAGTTCGGCCAAACGGCGCGACACGCGGTCAATCTCGGTCAGCGCAGTACCAGCGCTGTCGGACAGGCGTGCCCCTTCCACCACACCCTGCGTGGAGCGCTCCATAGCGGCCACGGCATCCTGGGTATCGGTTTGAATGGCTTTCACCAGGGCAGAAATCTGGCGCGTCGCATCGGCCGAACGTTCAGCCAGRCGCTGCACTTCTTCSGCCACCACCGAGAAGCCGCGRCCGGCTTCACCGGCGGATGCRGCCTGGATGGCGGCRTTCAGSGCCAGCACGTTCGTCTGYTCGGTAATGTCMGARATCAGCTCGRTGATTTCRCCGATCTCCTGCGACGATTCACCCAGGCGCTTGATSCGCTTGGAKGTKTCCTGGATCTGGTCRCGGATGGAGTTCATRCCGCCGATGGCGTTCTGCACGGCCTGCAGACCCGAATCCGCGGCTTGCAGCGACTGACGGGCCACCGTGGCGGACTCTTGCGCTTGTGTGGACACCTCGTTAATGCGGGTCGCCATATCCAGAACGGAGCGGCCGGTTTCGCGGATTTCGCGCAGCTGCTCGGTCGATGCCGCCAGCAGTTCGGTCGAGGTGTTGTCCACCTGGGCAGTCGTCTGCGCCACGCGGGTCGCCGTGTTCTGCACGCTGCCCACCAGCTGGCGCAGCTCTTCCACCGTGTAGTTCACCGAGTCGGCAATGGCGCCGGTGATGTCTTCCGTCACGGTGGCTTCTTGCGTCAGGTCACCTTCAGCGACCGACTGCAGTTCGTTCATCAAACGCAAAATGGCGGCCTGGTTGGCGTCGTTGACGCGCTTGGCTTCCTGCTCCTGGCGCTTGGCGTCGCGTTGCTGGTTTTCCGCAGCGGCCTGACGGCCACGGCTGTCCAGCAGCTGGACGCGCGAAATGCCGATACCGCACAGCAGCACGAACAAGCCTGCCAGCGCCAGAGCGGCGAACTGGCCGGCGCCCAGACCGGTCTGGGCGGACAGCTTGCTCTGCAGACCTTCCAGCTGGCGGCGCAGTGGCTCGCTGTCGGCAATGATGGCGGACTGCGCTTCGCGGGCAGACACCAGACCTTGCAGGTTGCCCAGAATCGCGCTGGCCTGGGTCCGGGTCTGTTCGTACAGCTTGATCAGCGCTTCCAGTTGTTCGCGGGTCTGCGCGTCCTTGGTGGCCGACAGGCGCAACTCGGGGCTGCCTTCCAGCAGGCCCTGCGCGATTTCCTTGAAGGAGTTCAAGTCCTTGCCCAACAGGAACACTGCCTCAGGGCTCACGCCTTCCATGGTCTGGAACTCGTTGGCCGACTTGCCGATACGCTGGGTCAACATCACCAGCTGGCCTGCGGCGGAGATTTCGGCAGCGGGCGCATTTTGTTGCAGCTTGAGCGAGGAGACCGTTTCAGCGATTTCCAGCAGGTCGGACGACTGGCGGTTGATGGTGCGCAGAGCGTCACCCACCTGCGTCAGGATCTTTTGCTGACCCATCACCACGCTGGCGTTGCGCTCGGCGCGCTCCATCAGGGGGTTGACGGCGTCCAGATCGGGCTTGAAGGGCTCACCCAGCGACTGCACACCCAGCTCGTTGTCACCGGCATTCAGGGCGCGCACGTTGCGGGCCAGCACGCCAGAGCTTTCCACCACGTCCGGGAAGGCCTGTGGGCTACCCACCAGCGCCTGCGACACCGACTTGGCAAGACGTTGCGACTGCATCAGCGACTGGCCGGTAGCAGCCAATTGCTGTGCGGAACGGTCGGCCTGCTGCAGCACCCAACCGGCGATCAGCGCCAGCACCACCACACCCACGGCCAGCAAGGCCAGCAGTCGGCGCTGATGGCCGGCAGCGGTCGAACGGCCCAGCAGGGGCAGGCTGATGAGGTCTTCTTCGGCCTCGGGTGCGGTCAACTCGGGCGTGTAGCCGTCGGGGTCGCCCTGGACGCTGTTCATGGCTTCGGCCTGGTAGGAGTCGCGCAGTTGCGAACCATCCAGAGCCCCCGTGGCCAGGAGATCCTGCCCATCGTCGGTCGCGCCGGTGGCTGCGCCGGTGTCAGGCGTGGCGGGTTTCCGGTTGAACAGTTTTCCAAATTGATTGACGACGGACATGGTGCAGCCTTACAGAAAAACTCAAGCACTGATGCTCAGGAAAGCGGGATGTTGGGACAGGATCTGCAAGTTCAGCTCCTGCCAGCGTGTGCCACTGGAATCGATATAGGTGGTGCCGAAGAAGCTGGGTGAATCCTCGGCGGGCGGCTCGGACGACACAAACGCATCCGTGCCGCGCAGACCGGCGAGGCGGTCCACCAGCAAGGCAGCATTAACGTCGAGCGCCGCATTGAATGCCAGCAGGCTGGCCTCGGACAGGGCTTGCTCGGTGCGTGCTGCGGTGGACCCCAGCAACCCAGCCAGATCCACCACCCCCACCAAGCCGCCGCGCAGGTTGGCCACTCCCAGAAACCAGCTCTGGGTGTAAGGCACGGCCTGCACCGATACCCAGGGGAAGATCTCCCCGGACTGCCCCAGGGGCAGCAAATAGAAATTCCCGGCGGACTCTACAGCCAGCCAGGAGGACACAGAGGTACCTTCGGACCTTGCAGCCTGCAAACGGCTGGCAAGTCGGGTCTGGAGCTCCCGTAGGGCTTCGCGGTTTGCCATGAGCGCGCCGCTGCCTCAGTTCAGAGCGTCAATTTTGGCCTGCAGCTCTGCGGGATCCACCGGCTTGGTGATGTAGCCGCGCGCACCCTGGCGCATGCCCCAGACACGGTCGGTTTCCTGGTTCTTGCTGGTGCACATGATGATGGGCACATCAGCGTAAAGGGGGTCGCGGGTAATGGCACGCGTGAGCTGAAACCCGTTTTGGCCCGGCATCACCACATCCATCAGGATGAGGTCAGGCTTTTCTTCGGCCAGACGGCGAAACGCCTCTTCGGCATTTTCTGCGGTACGGACTTGCATGCCTTTTTTCTGAAGCAGGTCCGTCAAAAACATCAACTCGGTCTTCGAGTCGTCGACGACCAATACTTTCTGAATGGGCATTACATGGCTCCTTGTTGGGAATTGCCAAACTGCTGCACTGCCTGCAACAGCTGGTCTTTGGTAAACGGCTTGGTGAGATATTCCTGGCAGCCGACCATGCGCCCACGCGCCTTGTCGAACACGCCGTCCTTGGAGGACAGCATCACCACCGGGGTATCTGCGAAACGGGCGTTGCGCTTGATGATGGCGCAGGTCTGGTACCCGTCGAGCTTGGGCATGAGGATGTCGCAGAAAATCAGCTGAGGCTGGTAATCGTTGACTTTGGCCAAAGCATCAAAGCCGTCGTCGGCCAACAAGACTTCGTGCCCCCCCTGCTTGAGAAAAATCTCGGCGCTTCGACGGATGGTGTTGCTGTCATCCACCACGAGCACTTTGAAAGATGCGCCTGTTGTAGTCAATTGTCACTGCTCCCGATGGAGAAAATAAACAACGCAGCAGCGATTGGTGCTGGAGCGCCTCAGATCTGGACCATCTCGAAATCTTCCTTGCGGGCACCACATTCGGGGCAGGTCCAGTTCATCGGGACCTGATCCCAGGGGGTGTTGGGTGGAATGCCGTGTTCGGGAGACCCCTCAGCCTCGTCATAAATCCAGCCGCAAATCAAACACATCCAAGTTTTAAAGTCGGTCACAGCTTAAAGGGCCTTCACATAGAATGCAACGATTGTATCTAGTGATCTCCGCGGCCTGCAGCTTCCGTGCCACCCCTCCAGCAGGATCTGGTCCATGACCATCAAAGCCTCCCTTCCCCCCCCAGAAATCCCAGATATTGACGACGATGACGCGGAGGAAGCGAGCCCGGCCTGTGTGCTGGTGTTCAATGCCAGCGACCCCAGCGGAGCCGGCGGACTGACCGCCGACATCACCACCATCGCCTCGGTCGGCGGACATCCGATCGCCGTGGTCACCGGGGCCTATGCCCGCGACACCGCTCAGATTTTTGACCACTTCAGCTTCGACGACGAGGCTGTGTCCGAGCAGGCGCGGGCCGTGCTGGAAGACCTGCCCGTGCAGGCGATCAAGGTCGGCTTTGTGGGCAGCCCCGAGAACATCAGCACCATTGCCGARATCACGACCGACTATGACGAAGTCCCCGTGATCGCCTACATGCCCAACCTGTCCTGGTGGCGGGACGAGCTGATCGACGAGTACCTCGACGCCTTCCGCGAGCTGCTGCTGCCCCAGACCTCGGTGTTGGTTGGAAACCACAGCACCCTGTGGCGCTGGCTGCTGCCGGACTGGACGGGCGAGCGCAGCCCCACCGCCCGGGACATTGCCCGCGCAGCGTCCGAGATGGGCGTGCCCTACACATTGGTCACTGGCATCCCCTTGCCCGASCAGTTCRTCGASAACGTGCTGGCCTCGCCGCAGACCGTGCTGGGCAGTGGCAAGTTCGAGCTGTTTGACGCCACCTTCTCGGGCGCGGGCGATACGCTCTCGGCCGCACTCACTGCCCTGGTGGCCAGCGGCAACGACTTGGGCGAAGCGACCAGCGAAGCGCTGGGTTACCTCGACCGCTGCCTGGACGCAGGCTTTCGCCCCGGCATGGGGCATATCGTGCCCGACCGCATGTTCTGGGCACAGCCTGAGGACGATGAGACCGACGGCGACGAAGAAGAAACCACGATTGATGAAACACAGGCCCTGGAGGGTTTTGTGATGCCACCCCATGACACCAAGCACTGATCTCAATATTCCCCTGTTCGAACGCGCCAAGGCGCTGATCCCCGGAGGCGTGAATTCGCCCGTGCGGGCCTTCAAGGCGGTCGGAGGCACACCCCGCTTCGTCAAGCGCGCGCAAGGCGCCTAYTTCTGGGAYGCSAACGACMAGCGCTWCATYGAYTACATCGGCTCCTGGGGCCCGATGATCCTSGGCCACGGCCACCCCGCSGTGSTCGASGCRGTGCAGAAGGCYGYGCTCGARGGCTTYWSCTWTGGCGCRCCMACCGAGCGCGARRTCGAGCTGGCCGAGGAGATCCTGAGCCTGGTGCCGTCCATGGAGATGATTCGTCTGGTCAGCTCGGGCACCGAAGCGGGCATGAGCGCCATCCGCCTGGCCCGTGGCGCCACGGGCCGCAGCAAGTTCATCAAGTTCGAAGGCTGCTACCACGGCCATGCCGAYKCGCTGCTGGTSAARGCCGGCTCSGGCCTSGCCACGTTTGGCAATGCCACCAGCGCAGGCGTGCCGCCCGAAGTGGTGCAGCACACCCTGGTGCTTGAATACAACAACGTCGCCCAGCTCGAAGAAGCCTTTGCCCTGCACGGCAAGGAACTGGCCTGCGTGATGATCGAGCCTATCGCGGGCAACATGAACCTGGTGCGCGCGAGCGTGCCGTTCATGCAGCGCTGCCGCGAGCTGTGCACCGAATACGGTGCGCTGCTGGTGCTGGATGAAGTGATGACCGGTTTCCGCGTGGCCCTGGGCAGCGCGCAAAGCGTGTACGCCAAGAGCATCCCCGGCTTCCAACCCGACATCACCGTGCTSGGCAAGGTSATCGGCGGYGGCATGCCRCTSGCGGCYTTTGGYGGCYCGCGCGCCATCATGGARCASCTCGCRCCGCTSGGCSCSGTSTACCAGGCSGGCACGCTGTCGGGCAACCCGGTGGCCACGGCMTGYGGCCTKGCCACGCTGCGCGAGATCAAGAAGCCCGGCTTCTTCGATGCGCTGTCGGCCCGCACCCGCTCGCTGGTCGATGGCCTGCAAGCCGCTGCCACGGCGGAAGGCGTGCCGTTCTGCGGTGACTGCGAAGGCGGCATGTTCGGCTTCTTCCTGCTGCCCGAACTGCCGCAGAACTATGCCCAGGTGCTCCAAACCGACAGCGCGCGCTTCAACCAGCTGTTCCACGGTCTGCTGGACCGGGGCATCTACATTGCACCGGCCTTGTATGAAGCGGGCTTCGTGAGCGCCGCCCACACCGCCGACGACGTGGCAGCCACCGTGGCTGCTGCGCGTGAAGTATTCAAGACGCTCTCAAAATAATAGCTAGCAGCGCATATTGCACTAGCGCTTTCTGCCAATTTGGCACCGAATGGCCCTCACAAGGGCCATTTTTCATGGCGACGAGGCTTGTGGCGGACAGTCACAGCAGTCCGCGCAGTTCGCGGGCGGCCTCCTGCAGCAGCGGCAGCATGTCGCGCTGCAGGCTGCCCTCGTCCATCTGCTTGGGCGACGCCACCACGTTGAGCGCCGCCACCGTATGGCCCTGCAGGTTGCGCAGCGGCACAGCCAGCGCGTGCACGCCCAGCTCGTGCTCCTCCACGGCCAGGCAATAGTCGTCCCGCCGCACCTTGGTGATCACCTGCCGCAGCGGGCCTACCTGCGTAATGGTTTGGGGCGTGAGGCGGTGCAGGGGCCGGTTCTTAAGCCAGGCGGTCAACTCCGCCGGGGGCAGCGCCGCCAGCAACACACGGCCGGTGGACGTAGGGTGGGCCGGCAGTCGCGCGCCCAGGTGCAGGCCATAGGCCAGCAC
>NZ_JBGFFF010000088.1:0-20594 GCF_056175785.1 Acidovorax sp. LjRoot204 | reverse complement strand
TACGTGCCGTGATGGTGGACTGGCTGCAAGGCTGCTACACCGCCCCCACGCTGGACGACGCCCTGGCCCGCCGCAGCACGCTGCAACCCGGGGAGGTGGTGTTTGTTCCTACCGGCCATGCCGTCAGTGCGCACAGCGTGAGCTTTTACGCGCAGGACTCCGAGCAGTCCGGCATGCTGGCCCGCGCCCAGGAGATCGAGCACCTCGAAAAGGAATTGCGCGCGCAGGCGCTGATCGCCGAAGAATCACGCACCGCTTTGGTCCGTGCGGAAGCGGCCTATGCCGATGCCTCGCAGCGCCTCGTGGCCGCACGCCGCGAAGCGACCGAAACACAAAGCCGCGCCCACGAGCTGCAGGTCGAAACCCTGCGCCTGACCCAGCTGGCCGAGCAGACCCGCGCCCGCAGCGCACAGATCGACGGCGACCTGGCCGAGGTCGAAGCCCAGCTGGCCGACCTGCAGGAACGCCGCGTGGCCGCCGAGGCCCGCTTTGAAGAGCTSGACATGCAGCTGGCCGACAGCCAGGAGCGCGAGGCCCAGCTGGGCGACAAGGTCATTGAGGCCGAACGCAAACTCACCGCCTGCCGTGAACAGCAGCGCACGCTGGAGCGCCAGGCGCAGGAGGCCACGTTCTCGCAGCGCAGCCTGGAGGCGCGCCGGGGCGAACTCAACCGCTCTATCGAAACCGCCACACAACAGGCCAAGGCCCTGGCCGACGAGGAGCAGCGTGCGCGCGATGAACTCGCCCGTCTCTCTGACGCCGCCGCCCAAGGCGGCCTGCAGGCCGCGCTGGAAGTGAAGATGGAGCGCGAAAAGGCACTGGCCGCCCAGCGCAGCGAATACGACGACCTGACCACCAAGCTGCGCGCCAGCGACGARCGCCGSMTGCAGCTGGAGCGCGMRCTCGAYCCGCTGCGCCAGCGCATCACCGARTTCCAGCTCAAGGAACAGGCCGCGCGCCTGGGCCTGGAGCAATACACCACCTTGCTGCAAGACGCCCAGGCCGATCTGGAAGCCGTGGCCCAGTCAATCACCGAGGGCAATGTGCGCATGGGCGGCCTGCAGAGCGAAATCGACCGCCYGCACCGCGAGATTGCGGCACTGGGCGCCGTCAACCTGGCCGCGCTGGATGAATTGAAGCTGGCGAGTGAGCGCAAGGTGTTCCTGGATGCCCAGACCGCCGACCTGACCGAGGCCATGAACACGCTGGAAGACGCGATCCGCAAGATCGATGGCGAAACGCGCCAGCTGCTCTCGGGCACGTTCGACACCGTGAACGCGCACTTCGGCCGCATGTTCCCCGAGCTGTTCGGGGGCGGCCAGGCCAAGCTCATCATCACCGGCGACGAAATTCTCGACTCCGGCGTGCAGGTGATGGCCCAGCCACCCGGCAAGAAGAACCAGACCATTCACCTGCTGTCGGGGGGCGAAAAGGCCCTCACGGCCATCGCGCTGGTGTTTGCCATCTTCCAGCTCAACCCCGCGCCGTTCTGCCTGCTGGACGAGGTGGACGCGCCCCTGGACGACGCCAACACCGAACGTTATGCCAAGCTGGTGTCCAGCATGAGCAAGGGCACACAGTTCCTGTTCATCAGCCACAACAAGATCGYGATGGAAATGGCCGAGCAACTGATCGGCGTGACCATGCAGGAGCAGGGCGTGTCGCGCATCGTGGCCGTGGACATGGAGTCGGCCCTGACGATGGTGGACGCTTGAACCCATTGATTCAAACATGAGCACATTGCAACTGAGTCTCGCCATCATCGGTGGCCTGGTGCTGGCCCTGATCGTGGCCTACAACACCTGGACCTCGCGCCGCAACGCGCCCAAGCGCGCCTTGCCCACGGAGCACGACCCAGCGGCAGAGCCCGCGCAGCGCCTGGAGCCGGGTTTTGATGCCGCTGCGGCGGGGGCAATGCCGCCCAGCGAGTTCCATGGCCTGGACCGGGGGCCGGAGCCGTCTGAACACACCGTGGACGCAGGCGACGCCCTGCAACTGCCCGTGCCACCGTTTTCGTCCGAGCGCCGCCCCGGGCTGGACCCGCTCATCGACGTGATCGCCTCGCTGCAGCCCGAGCATGTGGTGTCGGGCGATGCAGCGCTGGCCGCGCTGCCGCCCACCCGCCGCGCAGGCAGCAAGCCCTTTGCCATCGAAGGCCTGAACGAGGCCACGCAGCAGTGGGAAACCCCGGCCCCCGGCCAGCGCTACCAGGCGTTTCAGGCGGGTGTGCARCTGGCYAACCGCAYSGGYGCGCTCAACGAGATCGAGTWYTCSGARTTYGTSGTCAAGGCKCAGGCCTTTGCCGACACCATCAACGCCGCCCCCGACTTCCCCGACATGCTGCAGGAAGTGGCCCGCGCCCGCGAGCTGGACCAGTTCGCCAGCGACCACGACGCCCAGCTCATGTTCATGCTGCGCGCCCGCCAGGCCGCCTGGAGCCCTGGCTACGTGCAGCAGAACGCTGCCCGCCTGGGCTTTGTGCCCGGCGCCATGCCCGGCCGCCTGGTGCTGCCCGCCAGCACCCAGGGCCTGCCGCCCTTGCTCACGCTGGGCTACGACACCCAGGCCGCCTTGGCCGACGATCCGGACCAGTCCGCCATCCGCGACATCACGCTGAGCCTGGACGTCGCCCAGGTCCACCGCACCGAGCAGCCCTTTGCCCGCCTGCGCGACGTGGCCGCCGCCCTGTGCCAGGCCATGGATGGCGTGCTGTGCGACCAGAACGGCACGCCGCTGCCCGCCATGGCCATGGACCCGATCGCTGCGGACCTGGAGCTGCTGTATGACCAGCTCGATGGACGCGATCTGTCGGCGGGGTCGGTGTTGGCGCGGCGCCTTTTCAGCTGAGCGCCGGTGCGGCCATGACCGACAATCTGGATCTTTTTTCGGCTCCAGCGCCCGTGGATCAAGCGCAGCCAGCTATCAAAATCAAAGCACTGCGCGACCAGCTCAACCAGTGGGCGCACCAGTACTACGTGCTGGACGAGCCCACCGTGCCTGACGCCGAATACGACCGCGTGTTCCGCGAGCTGCAGGCGCTGGAGGCTGCGCACCCCAACCTCGTCACCCCCGACTCGCCCACGCAGCGCGTGATTGGCGCGGTGATGGAGGGCCTGGCCCCCGTGCGCCATACGGTGCCCATGCTCAGCATCCACACCGAAACCGACACCGAGGCCACGGGCGCCCAGGCGTTTGATGCGCGCGTGCGGCGCGAGCTGGGCCTGACCGATGCTGACCCTGCCATTGAATACGTGGCCGAGCCCAAGTTTGACGGCCTGGCCATGAGCCTGCGTTACGAAAACGGCCGCCTGGTGCAGGCCGCCACGCGCGGTGATGGCGAGGTGGGCGAGGACGTGACGCACAACATCCGCACCATCCGCCAGATTCCGCTGACCCTGCCCGACGGCGTGCCTTCTTTGCTCGAAGTGCGCGGCGAGGTCTACATGCGCCGCGCCGACTTCGACGCGCTGAACGAGCGCCAGCGGGAGCAGGGCGGCAAGACCTTTGTGAACCCACGCAATGCGGCTGCGGGTGCGGTGCGCCAGCTGGACTCCAACATCACCGCCCAGCGGCCCTTGAGCTTTTTTGCCTATGGCCTGGGCGCCATCACGCCGCCTGCCGAGGGTGGGCCCGTGTTCCGCACGCATTTCGAGATGCTGCAGACGTTGAAATCCTGGGGTTTCCCGGTGGCAGCGCAGGTAAAAATTGCGGTGGGTGCTACTGAATTGGTAGCGTTTCACCAGCAGGTGGGTGCCAGTCGCGATGCGCTGCCGTACGACATTGACGGCGTCGTCTACAAGGTCAACTCCCTGCAGCTGCAGCGCGACCTGGGCTTCAAGACCCGCGAGCCGCGCTGGGCCGTGGCGCACAAATATCCCGCGCAGGAGATGGCCACCAGGATCGAAGGCATCGACGTGCAGGTGGGCCGCACCGGCAAGATCACGCCTGTGGCGCGTCTGGCGCCTGTGTTTGTGGGCGGCGTCACCGTCACCAACGCCACGCTGCACAACCTGTTCGAGATCCGCAAGAAGGGCGTGCGCGTGGGCGACACCGTCATCGTGCGCCGTGCGGGCGATGTGATCCCCGAAGTGGTAGGCGTGATGCCGGGCAACCGCACGGGCTATGTACCCAATTTTCAGATGCCCAAGGCCTGCCCCGTGTGTGGCAGCGCCGTGGTGCGCGAAAAGGGCGAGGCCAACCACCGCTGCACGGGCGGCCTGTTCTGTGCCGCGCAGCGCAAGGAGGCCATCCTGCACTTTGCCGCGCGCCGCGCCATGGACATCGAGGGCCTGGGCGACAAGCTGGTGGACCAGCTGGTGGATGCCAATGTGATCCGCACGCTGCCCGACCTGTACCGGCTGGGCCTCACATCGCTCATCGCGCTGGAGCGCATGGCCGAGAAATCGGCCCAGAACGTGCTGGCCGCGCTCGAAAAATCCAAGCAGACCACCTTGCCACGTTTTCTGTTCGGCCTGGGACTGCGCCATGTGGGCGAGGCCACGGCCAAGGACCTGGCGCGGCACTTTGGCACGCTGGACGCCATCATGGACGCCAGCGTTGAGCAGTTGCTAGAGGTGAACGACGTGGGCCCCGTGGTGGCGCAGAGCCTGCACACTTTCTTCCAGCAACCGCACAACCGCGAGGTGGTCGAGCAACTGCGCGCCTGCGGCGTGACCTGGCCCGAGGGGCCGGTGGCCGAGCGCGCTCCGCAGATCCTGGCGGGCAAGACGGTGGTGCTGACCGGTACCTTGCCCACCCTGAGCCGCGACGCCGCCAAAGACCTGCTGGAGGCGGCTGGTGCCAAGGTGGCGGGCTCCGTCAGCAAAAAGACCAGCTACGTGGTGGCGGGCGAAGAAGCCGGCAGCAAGCTGGCCAAGGCCCAGGAACTGGGTGTGCCCGTGCTCGACGAAGCCGGCATGCTGGAACTGTTGTCAGGCCAGGGTGTCTGACGGAGCACGGTGCACCATGCCCGACTCTTTTTTCGCGTTCTCATTCCCCTTTCTCCTTCCTGACCGGCCCCTGATGGGGCGGTCCTGAAGCGACCCCCAATCTCCCGGCGATTCATTGATGCACAACTGGCTGCTTTCTTTCCGGGCCCGCATGGCGAGCCTGTTGGCCTGGGTTCCCCGGCCCGTGCGGCGCCTGCTGCTGTGGACGGTGGTGGCGGTGCCCGCTGCGCTGCTGGTGTTCACGCTGGCGTTGGTGCCTTTTACTCCCGGCATCAGCGACATCCGCAAGGCCAAGAGCGAGCTGCCGGCGCAGCTTATGTCGGCCGACGGCAAGCTGCTGGCCGAATACCGCTGGGCCAACCGCGAATGGGTGGAGCTGAACCAGATTTCGCCCAACGTGGTGGACGCTCTGATAGCGACCGAGGACCACCGTTTCTACAAGCACTTCGGGCTGGACTGGCGGCGCACGGCGTCGTCGGTGGTGCTGACGCTGCGCGGGGACCCGCAGGGCGGCTCCACCATCACCCAGCAGCTGGCGCGCAATCTGTTCCCAGAGGAAATCGGGCGCTCGCGCACGCTCACGCGCAAGCTCAAGGAGGCGATCACCGCGCTCAAGATCGAGGCGTCGTATTCCAAGGACGAGATCCTGGAAACCTACCTCAACACCGTGCCGTTTCTGTACAACGCCTATGGCATCGAGATGGCCGCGCGCACCTATTTCGACAAGTCGGCCGACAAGCTCAATGTGCTGGAAAGCGCCACGCTGATTGGCATGCTCAAGGGCACGGCCTACTACAACCCGGTGCTCAACCCCGAGCGCGCGCAGGCCCGCCGCAACACGGTGCTGTCGCAGATGGTTAAGCGGGGCAAGCTCGATGCCAAGCAGTTCGAGACCCTGCAAAAACGCCCGCTGCGCATCAACTTCGAACGCCAGACGGAGGTGATGGGCCCGGCGCCGCACTTTGCGATCCAGCTGCGCAAGCAGCTCATCGACTGGGCCGACAGCAGGGGCTACAGCCTGTATTCGGACGGTCTGGTGATTCGCACCACCATTGATTCGCGCCTGCAGGCCTATGCCAACCAGGCGGTGGCACGGCAGGGCCGGCAATTGCAAGGCGTGGCAGACACCGCCTGGTCGCAGCGCAACGGCTGGGGCCCCAAGAACGAGCTGGTGCAGACCCTGGTGCGCGAGAGCGCCGAATACCGCGCGGCCGTGGACAAGGGCGACCCCCCTGACGACGCCCTGAAGGCGCTGCTGGATGACGCCTCCTTCATGGCCAAGCTGCGCGCCGAAAAGACGCGTGTGCAGGCGGGCTTTCTGGCGCAAGACCCGGTCACCGGCCATGTGCTGGCCTGGGTGGGCAGCCGCGACTTTGCGCAAGACCCGTTTGACCATGTGCAGGCTGCGCGCCGCCAGCCGGGCTCTACCTTCAAGCCGTTTGTGTATGGCGCTGCGTTTGCCAACGGTGYCACGCCCGAAGACACGTTGATGGATACCGCTGTCGAAATCCCGCTGGGCGGTGGCCGCGTCTGGCGCCCCACCGATGGCGGCCCGCCCAGCGACCAGCCCATGACGCTGGCCGATGGCCTCGCGCTGTCCAAGAACACCATCACCGCGCAGGTGATGCAGCAGGTGGGCCCGGCCCGCGTGGCCGAAGTGGCACGCGCCCTCGGCGTGCGGCAGTCCAAGCTGGAGGAGGTTCCGTCCCTCGCGCTGGGCACCAGCCCGGTCACGCTCAAG
This sequence comes from Acidovorax sp. LjRoot204, assembly GCF_056175785.1. Taxonomy (NCBI): domain Bacteria; kingdom Pseudomonadati; phylum Pseudomonadota; class Betaproteobacteria; order Burkholderiales; family Comamonadaceae; genus Acidovorax; species Acidovorax sp. LjRoot204. The sequence goes on along the minus strand of NZ_JBGFFF010000088.1, from coordinate 13,904 downwards.
GAGATGATCTCGGCCTACAGCAGCATCGTGAACCTGGGCCGCTATGTGGAGCCCGTGCTCATCACCAGCATCGAAGACCGCCACGGCAAGGTGTTGGAGACCTTTGCCAAGCCCGTGCCGGAAGAGGTCTTCCAGCCCCGGGCTGCCCAGACCCTGCGCAACACCATGCGCGGTGCCGTGGACCGGGGCACGGCCACGGCCATCCGCACGCGGTATGGCATCCAGGCCGACGTGGCGGGCAAGACCGGCACCACACAAGACAACACCGATGGCTGGTTCATCCTGATGCACACCCGCGTGGTGGCAGGCGCATGGGCCGGCTTCAACGACGGGCGCATCACGCTGCGCAGCGACTACTGGGGGCAGGGCGCGCGCAGTGCGTTGCCCATGGTGGGCGAGTTCATGCAGCAGGCCATCCGCAACAAGGTGATCGACGGCAACGACCGGTTTGTGGACGAGTTTGACACCAGCCCGCCGCCACCGCCCGACAGCTCGCTCAGCACCATGCGCGACTGGATCCGGGGGCTGTTCCGCACCGACCCCCAGCAACCCCCGGTGCCTAGCATGCCGCCAAGGCCTGCGGGTGTGGGTGGTTTGCCGCCGGTCACCATCGATCCACCGGGTTCTGTCTCGCCGCMTGTGCCTGCGGAAGACCGGGTGGGGGGCGAATAGGCCGTTGCGTCTTCTGGGCTTCTGTGACACCAGCGCCTTCGGCGCGATGGGGTGGGTGTTGCCTTGGGGCCTTAAAGCAATGCCGCCTGAATAGGGGCTTTGCGAGGTGTAGGACGTTGTCGCCAAAGTCTGCGTCCAGCGTTTGTCGCCCGCACTAAGCGCGCAAGCGAACAGACCCTGCCAGAGGTGCCCCGCACAGTGGCGCATGCAGTCGTTGGACTGCATGCAACGCCAAAGGACTCACCATGAAAACAATCACCACCACCTTGCTGGTACTGGCCACCCTGACCCTGGGCGCCTGCACCGGCCCCATGGGCCCTCCGGGCGCGCAAGGCAATACCGGCAACACGGGTTACACCGGCAAGACTGGCGATACTGGCTACACCGGCGCGACGGGAGCCACGGGCAACCAGGGCAATACGGGCTACACCGGTGCCACAGGCAGTATGGGCTCGACAGGGGCCACCGGAGGACAGGGCAGCACCGGTGCGACCGGAATGCAGGGGGCTACCGGCTACCAGGGTGACACGGGGGCGACGGGCGCAAAGGGAAATACGGGCAACACCGGCAGCAAGGGCAACACCGGAAACACCGGCAGTGCCGGTAGCTCGGGCGACGGCAATACCGTCATCGTGATTCCTGCCAAGCCTTGATGCGCTGCGCGCGGCAGGTGCGATAAGACCACGGCCTGATGGGTTGGCCGCTCAGTCAGGCCACCGTACCGGGCCAAACGATGGCCTGGGCCACGATCACGGTCTGCCCATTGAAGGTGGCCGCAGGAGAGCCATACAGCCGATAGCCCAGCGCCAGCGCGTCGCTCACGCGGCGGCAGAAGCTGGCGTCGTCGGGGCCTGTGAGCAGGCGGTAGGCGGGCAGGCCATCGGGCGGCACACTGGCCTGCGTGGTGTTTGCGGGTGATGCTGTGGAGGTGGCAACCGTCATGGCAGGGCCTACTCAATGTCGATGAAGTGCATGCCCATGGTGCCCGCCTTGCGGTCGGCAAAGTAGCACTCCAGTGTTTCTTTCACGGTGCGGAAGGCCAGCTCGTCCCAGGGGACCTCGTCTTCGGCAAACAGCCGCGCCTCGATGGTTTCGTAGCCCGGGTTGAACTGGTCGCTGAGCAGCGTGGCGCGGTAGAACAGGTGCACCTGGCCCACGCGGCGCACGTTCAGCAGGCTGAACAGGGGGCCGATCTCGATCTGCGCACCGGCTTCCTCATCGGTCTCGCGCGCCGCACCCTGTGCCGTGGTTTCATCCAGCTCCATGAAGCCTGCGGGCAGCGTCCATTTGCCCCAGCGGGGTTCGATGTTGCGCTTGCACAGCAGGATGCGGCCATCGGGCAGCGCGGGCACCRTGCCCACCACATTGAGCGGATTCTCGTAGTGCACCGTGTTGCAGGCGGGGCAGACCGCACGCTGTTTGGTGTCGCCGTCGTCCGGCAGGCGGTACACCACGGCGGTGCCACAGGCGCGGCAATGTTTGATGGGGCTGCGGTAGGTCATGCAGGGGTTTGAGGGTCAGAGTGGCTGGTAGCGCTAGTGAAACATGCGCTACCAGCTATAAAAATCGTAGCATTTTCAGCGTTCGCCTGGCCGGGCAGCAGGGCTGCCCGGTGGTCTTCAGACTACGGTCAGGCGCAAGGGCGTGAGTCCTGCCACGCCGCCTTCGAGCGTATCGCCACGCACCACGGCGCCCACGCCTTCGGGGGTGCCGGTGTAGATCAGGTCGCCGGGCTGCAGCTCCCACGCGGCCGACAGGTGCTCGATGGTCTCGGCAATGTTCCAGATCAACTGGGTCACGGTGCTGCGCTGGCGGTCCGCTCCGTTGACCTGCAGCCAGATGGGCGCGTTGGCCACATCACCTGCCTGGGCTGCCGGCGTGATGGGACCGATGGGCGCGCTGGCGTCGAAGCCCTTGCCAATGCACCAGGGGCGGCCCTGTTTCTTCATGTCGTTTTGCAGGTCGCGGCGGGTCATGTCCAGGCCCACGGCGTAGCCATAAATGTGGCTAAAAGCGTCGGCAGCCTGGATGTTCTTGCCGCCCTTGCCAATGGCCACCACCAGCTCGATCTCGTGGTGCAGGTTGGCGGTCAGGCTGGGGTAGGGCAGTTGCCCGGTTTCGCCCGCGTTGACGACCACGATGGCATCCGCAGGCTTGAGGAAGAAGAACGGYGGCTCGCGGCCGGTGAAACCCATYTCCTTGGCATGTTCTTCGTAGTTGCGGCCCACGCAGTAGATGCGGTGCACCGGAAACCGTTCGCCGCTGCCCACCACGGGCACGCTGACCACGGGGGCTGGAGGAAACACGTAGCTCATGTCTGCCTTTCAAAGGTTCTGGGAATGCTGTCAAAAAACCGGGCGCAGTACCGTGTGCGCCGCAGTGTGGCAGTGTGCCATGGGCGCAGACCCTCTGCTGGGGGGCGCTACACTCGCGCCCATGGCAAAGAGCTTCGATTTCCACAATACGCCGGGCCACCTGGTGCGCCGCGCCCACCAGCGGACCGTGGCACTTTTCATGGAAGAGACGGCCGGATTTGACGTGACGCCGGTGCAGTTCGCCATCCTGCACGAGCTGCTGGCCCAGCCGGGCGAAGACCAGGTCACCCTGGCGGCCCGCGTGGCGTTCGATGCAGCCACTTCCGGCTCGGTGATCGGGCGACTGGAAAAGCGCGGCTGGATCCGCCGCGAGCCCGACACCCGCGACCGCCGCCGCAAGCTGCTGTGGATCACCCCTGAAGGCGAAGTGGCCGCCCTGCAGATGCGCGACGCCGCCCAGCGAGTGCAGGAACGCCTGACCGCACCGCTCACCGCCCAGGAAAGCGCCGACCTGATGGTGCTGCTCTCCAAAGTCGTATACAACCACCAGGACCCGGCAGGCACTTCGGGCGCCTGACCGGCACGTCCCGCGCTCTCAGGCCCCAGAGGCTTGCCATCTGCGGCGTGCTGGCACCACGGTGCGCCGGTTCCGTATCCCCACAGACCCCATCACAGGCACCGTTCTTCCATGCAGCTGTACAACTACTTCCGCTCCTCTGCCTCGTTCCGCGTGCGCATCGCGCTGCAGATCAAGGGCCTGGACTATGACTACCTGCCCGTGCACCTCGTCAAGGGCGAACACAAGGACCCCGAGTACCTGCGCCGCATTGGCGACGCACTGGTGCCCACGCTGGTGACCGACGGAGGGACGGCGCTGTCCCAGTCCATGGCCATCATCGAATACCTGGACGAAACCCACCCGACGCCCGCCCTGCTGCCCGCCACGCCGCTGGCCCGGGCCCGGGTGCGGGCGCTGGCGCAGATGGTGGCGTGCGAGATCCATCCGCTCAACAACCTGCGCGTGCTCAAGTACCTGGTGCGTGACCTGAAGGTGGATGAAGATGCCAAGAACGCCTGGTACCACCACTGGGTGCGTGGCGGTCTGGAGGCGTTTGAGCGGCAACTGGAGCTGCTGGCGCAAGAACGCGCAGCACAGGGCATGGCGCCCTCGGTGCTGTGCTGGGGCGAYACGCCCACGCTGGCCGACTGCTGCCTGGTGCCACAGATCTTCAACGCGCAGCGCTTCAAGGTCAGTCTGGACGGCCTGCCACTCACCATGGGGGTGTTTGACGCCTGCATGGCACTGCCTGCATTCCAGCAGGCGCAGCCCTCGGCCTGCCCGGACAACGAAGCGTGACGCCTGTGTCATCGTCGGTCCCAAGCCGGCACGCAGACTGGCTGGTGCCCGACTGGCCCGCACCGCCCGGTGTGCATGCGCTGTGCACCACGCGCACGGGCGGCGTGAGCCGCGCACCGTACGACCAGTTCAACCTGGGCACCCATGTGGGCGACGATCCGCTGGCAGTGGCTGCCAACCGGCAGACCTTGCAGTCCGCCTTGCAATCCACCACCCCGGACGCCCGCTCAGTGTTCCTGAACCAGGTGCACGGCGATGGCGTGGTGTTGCTGGATGCGAGCACCCCCGACGGCACAGAGGCCGACGCCTGCGTAGCCAGCGCACCCGGCGCCGTCTGCACCATCATGGTGGCCGACTGCCTGCCCGTGCTGCTGGCCCACCGCTCAGGCCAGGTGGTGGCTGCGGCCCACGCCGGCTGGCGCGGGCTGGCCGGGCACGCAGGGCAGGGCGTGCTGGAATCGGTTTTCAAGCATTTTTGCCATGAAGCGCTAGTGCATCATGCCTCAGTAGCTATCAAAAACGGAGCGTCGGCGCCAGGCTCTCCGGCCGCTTCAGAGCTTGCGGCCCACACGCTGGCCTGGTTGGGCCCCTGCATTGGCCCCACAGCTTTCGAGGTAGGGGCGGAGGTGCGTGCGGCGTTCTGCGACGCGCCGGGCGCATTGGGCGCTGCGGCTGCTCCATGTTTTGTGGCCCGTCCCGACGCACCGGGCAAGTACCTGTGCGATCTCGCAGGGCTGGCCCGGCTGCGGCTGCGTGCCATGGGCATCACGCACATTTACGGCAACGACAGCACCCCGCCGTGGTGCACTGTCACGCAGGCCTCAAGGTTCTTTTCGCACCGCCGTGACAGCGCCGCCCTCGGCGGCAGCGGGCGCTTTGCCGCCTGCATCTGGCGCGGCTGACGCTGCCGACYCGGCTCCCGCATCGGCCACGCGGGCTGCAGCCTGCTCCGCGTCATACGCAGCCTGTTCGGCCGCCTCCCGTTCCTTGATCTTGCGCTTGCGCGAAGGCGTGCCCAGGATGTACACCAGGATGCCCATGGGCAGAAGGCCATACAGTGCAAACGTGATGATGGCGCCCAGCACGGTGCCCTGCGGACTGGTGGCCTCGGCCACCGCCATCATGAGTGTGACGTAGGTCCAGGCGATGACGATGAGGTACATTGGTTTGTGTGCACTGAAAGCGTTGAATTCGTTGCCATGCACCATGGCGGTGGGCAACAATGAACCCGCGAAACAAAAATCAGGCCCCAGCCGCTGCGAGCGACCAACCATCGAGGAATGAGCATGACTTCTGAATCACCCTGGGCCGAGAGCGCCCAGCAGTTCCAGCAGATTTTCGGGCAAAGCTGGTCGCAGGCGCTGCAATCGTTCCAGAAACTGGACCTGGGGGCGCAGGTACCCGCCGCCGCACCCCTGAAGCTGTCACAAACCAAGCTGCAGGCATTGCAGCAGCAATACCTCAAAGAAGCGCAGGACCTCTGGGCACAGGGCTTGCAGGGCACCCCCGAGGTCAAGGACAAGCGTTTTGCCGGTGAGGGCTGGGCCAGCAACCCTGTGGCAGCGTTTTCAGCCGCCGCCTACCTGCTCAATGCCCGCACCCTGATGGGGCTGGCCGAGGCGGTCGAGGCCGACGAAAAGACCAAGGCCCGCATCCGATTTGGCGTGGAGCAGTGGATGGCAGCCATGGCACCCAGCAACTTCCTCGCCTTCAATGCCGAAGCGCAGAAAAAAGCCATCGAGACCAAGGGCGAGAGCATTGCCAAGGGCATGCAGAACCTGCTGCAYRACATCACGCAGGGCCACGTGTCGATGACCGACGAAAGCSYSTTCGARGTGGGSCGCAAYGTGGCCACCACCGARGGCGCYGTGGTGTTCGARAACGAGYWKTTCCARCTGCTCGAATACAAGCCSCTCACGGCCAAGGTSTACGAGCGSCCGTTCCTGCTGGTGCCGCCSTGCATCAACAAGTTCTATATCCTCGACCTGCAGCCCGAGAACTCGCTGATCCGCTACGCGGTGGAACAAGGCCACCGCACCTTCGTGGTGAGCTGGCGCAACCCTGATGACAGCCTGGCCCACAAGACCTGGGACGACTACGTGGAAGATGGCGCCATGGCCGCCATCGACGTAGTGCAGAACATCACCGGTGCCGAGCAGATCAACGCGCTGGGTTTTTGCGTGGGCGGCACCATCCTGTCCAATGCGCTGGCGGTGCTGGCRGCGCGCGGCGACGAGCCCGTGGCCAGTGCCACCTTCCTCACCACGCTGATTGACTTCACCGACACGGGCATTCTGGACGTGTTCATTGATGAAGCCTTCGTCAAGTTCCGCGAGATGCAGATGGGCCATGGCGGGCTGATGAAGGGGCAGGACCTGGCSTCSACCTTCAGCTTCYTGCGGCCCAACGAYCTGGTCTGGAACTACGTGGTSGGCAACTACCTSAAGGGCGARACGCCGCCGCCGTTTGACCTGCTGTACTGGAACAGCGACAGCACCAATCTTCCCGGCCCGTTCTACGCCTGGTACTTGCGCAATTTCTACCTCGAAAACAACTTGGTCAAGCCGGGCAAGCTCACCGTGTGCGGCGAAAAGCTGGACCTGGGCGGCCTCGACCTGCCTGTCTACATCTACGGCTCGCGCGAAGACCACATCGTGCCCGCCACGGCCGCTTATGCGTCCACCCAGGTGCTGCCGGGCAAGAAGCGTTTTGTGATGGGCGCCTCAGGCCACATCGCGGGCGTGATCAACCCACCCGCCAAGGGCAAGCGCAGCCACTGGACCCGCGCCGACGGCAAGTTCCCAGGCACGCTGGACCAATGGCTGGMWGGCGCYACCGAGCAYCCCGGCAGCTGGTGGACCGACTGGTCAGGCTGGCTCAAGRGCCATGCGGGCAARCAGRTYSCSGCGCCCAAGGCCTACGGCAAAGGCACCAAGTTCAAGGCCATCGAGCCCGCGCCTGGCCGCTATGTCAAGCAGAAAGCCTGATACGCAAAAGTCCTGACTTTTGGCGCTGCGAGAATCACTGAACCACCACTCACCACTACAAGGACATTCCATGGAAGACATCGTCATCGTTTCTGCCGCTCGCACTGCTGTGGGCAAGTTTGGTGGCTCGCTGGCCAAGACGCCTGCGACCGAACTCGGCGCTATCGTGATCCGTGAAGCCATCGCGCGCGCAGGTCTCTCGTCCGACCAGATCGGCGAAGTCATCATGGGCCAGGTGCTGGCAGCTGGCGTGGGCCAGAACCCCGCGCGTCAGGCCTCCATGAAGGCGGGCGTGGCCAAGGAAACCCCTGCACTCACCATCAACGCAGTGTGCGGCTCCGGTTTGAAGGCGGTCATGCTGGCTGCCCAGGCTGTGGCCTGGGGCGACAGCGAGATCGTCGTGGCCGGCGGCCAGGAGAGCATGAGTCTGGCGCCGCACGTGCTGCCCAACTCGCGCGACGGCCAGCGCATGGGCGACTGGAAGCTGATCGACACCATGATCGTGGACGGCTTGTGGGACGTGTACAACCAGTACCACATGGGCATCACGGCYGARAACGTGGCCAAGMAGTACGGCATCACCCGCGACATGCAGGACGCACTGGCCTTGGCCAGCCAGCAAAAGGCAGCTGCTGCACAAGATGCTGGCAAGTTCGCCGATGAAATCGTCGGCGTGAGCCTGGCGCAGAAGAAGGGTGACCCCATCCTGTTCAACACCGACGAGTACCTCAACCGCAAGACCAACGCCGAAGCGCTGGCAGGCCTGCGCCCCGCCTTTGACAAGGCGGGCAGCGTGACCGCTGGCAACGCATCGGGCCTGAATGATGGCGCCGCCGCCGTAGTGGTGATGAGCGCCAAGAAGGCAGCGGCCCTGGGCCTCAAGCCCCTGGCTCGCATCGCTGCGTTTGGCACCAGCGGTCTGGACCCCGCCACCATGGGCATRGGACCCGTGCCCGCCTCGCGCAAGGCCCTGCAGCGCGCAGGCTGGAACGCCGCCGACGTGGACCTGTTCGAGCTGAACGAAGCCTTCGCCGCACAGGCCTGCGCTGTGAACAAGGAACTGGCCATTGACCCCGCCAAGGTCAACGTGAACGGMGGYGCCATYGCCATCGGCCACCCCATCGGCGCMTCGGGCTGCCGCATTCTGGTCACGCTCTTGCACGAAATGCAGCGCCGTGACGCGAAGAAGGGCCTGGCCGCGCTGTGTATCGGTGGTGGCATGGGTGTGTCGCTGGCTTTGGAGCGCTGAGCCTCAGCTTCAGCTTCAGCTTCAGCTTGGGGCAACTGGCGTGGTGCCAACGACGCGTTGATCGAAGTCACTGCCAGTCTCAGTCAAAAGGCCGCATTTCCATGCGGCCTTTTTTATTGGTTTTGCTGAACGGACGGGACAGAGAGCGGATTGGCAGCCTCTGCGAGTGTTGTGTCCGGATCGCAACCTTTTAACCCAGATAGCTTTGCGACAAGCGAAAGGCTTTGCTTTGCACTGGTGCTGGGAGAGCGCAATTTTGTACTGATGCGTTACGATGTTTGTCCATGACAGTGACCATTTTTGCCCAACCCTTCGAACCTGTGGGCTGCCAATCCTGTCGTGACAAGACGCAGCTTCCGTTCGATTTCACGATGGCGTTCCAGCCCATCATGGACCTGGAGTTGGATCGCCCATTCGCCTACGAAGCGTTGGTGCGCGGTGCAGATGGCGAGTCGGCTGGTACGGTGCTGTCGTGGGTGGATGACACCAACCGCTACCGGTTTGACCAGGCGTGCCGCGTCAAGGCCATTGAACTAGCGTCGCGCCTGGGGCTCGCCAGCCTGCCAGACTGCCGACTGAGCATCAACTTCCTGCCCAATGCGGTGTATCGGCCCGAGACCTGCATCCGCGCCACCATGGAGGCGGCTGTAGAGTTCGATTTTCCGCACAACCGGATCATGTTCGAGGTGACGGAGGGCGAGCAGGTCAGCAATGGTGCACACCTGAAGTCCATCTTCAATGAATACCGGCGCCAGGGCCTCATTACGGCCATCGACGACTTTGGTGCGGGCTACGCGGGGCTGAACATGCTGGTGCAATTTCAGCCCCATGTGCTCAAGATCGACATGGAGCTGATTCGCAACATCGATCGGGACCCCGTGCGACAGGCGATCGTGTGCGGCATTGCGCTGGTCTGCCAACGGCTGTCCATCGACATTGTGGCGGAGGGCATTGAAACCTCCGCTGAGTCCGCCTACCTGAGTTCGGTGGGCGTTCGCTACCAGCAAGGTTATCTGTTCGCCAAGCCGGGATGGGAATCCTTGCCGCTTGCGCCACGGCACGTCTAGCGCAACACAGCGCCTGCATTTCAAGCCAGTCCTTGGGGGCTGCCGCAGTCCACAGCAGCCAATCCGCTGCCTCCATTTGGTGCATCTGAAGGCGCTACGCCGGTGACGCGTCGATAAGCGTGCCTCGCGTCAGCTGTGTGACGCATGTGGATATGTCAAAAAGGAAAGGGCTTCAGTGTTTTCCTTCACGGCAGTGCCCAATTTCTTCGGTAGAGTGGGTCCTGAGCCAATCACTAACAAGGAGAAATCACATGAGCCAGAAAGTCGCGTATGTCACCGGTGGCATGGGAGGCATCGGTACCGCCATTTGCCAGCGCCTGCACAAGGAAGGTTTCAAAGTCATCGCTGGTTGCGGCCCGACACGGGACCACGCCAAATGGCTGGCAGAGCAAAAGGCCCTGGGCTACACGTTTTATGCGTCGGTCGGTAACGTGGGTGATTGGGATTCCACCGTGGAAGCCTTTGGCAAGACCAAGGCAGAGCACGGCACCATTGACGTGCTGGTGAACAACGCTGGCATCACACGCGACCGCATGTTCCTCAAGATGTCGCGCGAAGACTGGGACGCCGTGATCGAAACCAACCTCAACAGCATGTTCAATGTCACCAAACAGGTGGTGTCTGACATGGTGGAAAAGGGCTGGGGCCGCATCATCAACATCAGCTCCGTCAACGGCGAAAAAGGTCAGGCGGGGCAAACCAACTATTCCGCCGCCAAGGCGGGCATGCATGGCTTCTCGATGGCCCTGGCGCAGGAACTGGCCACCAAGGGCGTCACCGTCAATACGGTAAGCCCAGGCTACATCGGCACTGACATGGTCAAGGCAATCCGTCCGGATGTTCTGGAAAAGATTGTCGCCACGGTGCCTGTCAAACGCCTGGGTGAGCCCAGCGAGATTGCATCGATCATCGCCTGGCTGGCCTCGGAAGAGGGCGGATATGCCACCGGTGCAGACTTTTCGGTCAATGGCGGCCTGCACATGGGCTAAAGGCTGTTCCGTCCTTTTGGACCCACAAAAAACCCCGCATCTGCGGGGTTTTTTGTTGGGACTTGCAAGAATCGCGGAAGTTAACTCCGACCTTGCTATGGCCCACCTGAGAAATATGGAGCTAATGTGGCCACATTTCTCATGCCTTGGTATGGTTTATGCTTGATGTGCACTGTGTGGCTACACAACAGAGGCAAGGCCGCAGCGCTTTCAGAAGCGGGCCGGTGCGCGCTTACGGTCGCGTTCGTCTTCGGGCCAAGCGGACAAGATTGCGGTGGTATTCATGGTGGAAAACTCCTGTGATGTACCAACAACGCGGGCGGTCCACAGTCCGTTGACAACCTTTCGCAAAAAAATGCAACCGCAATAGCCTGTAGATTTACACTAAAAGTAGCTACATATTTGATAGCGTAGAAGTGAGATGGATCAATGGAAAGTCCGGAAAATTCTGGAAAGAATTTACAGGACTTTACATCTCTAGCCCACCGAGGCCGCTGAAATTTCTTCGAGTTCGGAAGAAATTTCCAGCCAACGCTCTTCCAGTTTTTCCGTTTCATCATTTCCGGCTTTCAATCGCCGGCCGCACTCGGCGATCTCTGCAGGAGGCAAGGCTTCCGTCAGTTTTTGCTCCAATTGGGTGCGTTCTGCGCTCAGGGCCGTCAAGCGTTTATCGATCTGTTCCAGCTCTTTTTTGAGTGGCCGGGTCTTTTCGGCCAGCTGCTGGCGCGTTTGAGCGTCAAGCTTGCGCTGCTCGCGCCCATCACGCGAAGGGGACAGAGCGGGAGCCGGTGCTGGCGCGGCAACGGAGGCCAGAGCGACCACCGGTGTCGGTGTTGCGGTAGGGGCTGCTGCAGGAGCTTGTGAGGCCTGCGCCTGCTCGGCAAGGCGTGCTTCTTCGCGCAGGCGCTTGGACTCTTCGAGCAGGTAACGTTGATAGTCGTCCAGGTCGCCGTCGAACGGGCCGACCACACCCCGGCCCACCATCCAGAAGTCCTCGCAGACCGAGCGCAGCAGGGCGCGGTCGTGGCTGACCAGCATCACAGTGCCATCGAAGTCGTTGAGCGCCATCGCCAGCGCCTCGCGGGTGGCCAGGTCCAGGTGGTTGGTAGGCTCGTCCAGCAGCAGCAGGTTGGGGCGCTGCCATACGATCATGGCCAGCACCAGGCGCGCCTTTTCACCGCCGCTCATGGTGCCAACGGCCTGCTTGACCATGTCCCCGGTGAAGTTGAAGCTGCCCAGGTAGCTGCGCAGATCCTGCTCCCGGCTGGGTTGCTTGGCATCAGGCCCCAACTCCTTGGCCAAGCGGATCATGTGCTCCAGCGGGTGTTCGCTGGGGCGCAGCACGTCGAGTTCCTGCTGGGCAAAGTAGCCAATGTTCAGGCCCTTGCCCTCGGTGATGCTGCCGCCCAGTGCTTTCATGGTGCGCGCAATGGTCTTGACCAGCGTGGACTTGCCCTGACCGTTGGCGCCCAGGATGCCGATGCGCTGACCCGCCAGCACCGAACGGTTGACGCCCGTAAGAATGGTGGTGGGCGTACCCTCGTCGTCCACATAGCCGAACGAGGCGTCGCTGATGGCCAGCATCGGGTTGGGCAGGTTGGCCGGTTCCTTGAACTCGAAAGTGAAGTCCGCCTCGGCGAGCACAGGTCCGATTTTCTCCATGCGTTCGAGTTGCTTGACCCGGCTTTGCGCCTGCTTGGCCTTGCTGGCCTTGGCCTTGAAGCGGTCGATGAAYTTCTGCAGGTGGGCSATCTTSTCCTGCTGCTTGGCAAAGCTGGCCTGTTGCAGTTCGAGCTGCTGGGCGCGCAGCTCTTCGAACTTGCTGTAATTGCCACCATAGCGRTTCAACTCGCCTTGCTGGATTTGCAGCGTGACGTTGGTGATGGCGTCCAGAAACTCGCGGTCGTGGCTGATCACGATCATGGTGCCCGCGTAGCGCTTGAGCCAGGCCTCGAGCCAGACCAGAGCGTCCAAATCCAAGTGATTGGTGGGCTCGTCCAGCAGCAGGAGGTCGCTGGGACACATCAGCGCGCGAGCCAGTTGCAGTCGCATGCGCCAGCCACCGGAGAAGMTGTTGACGGGCTGGTCGAGTTCGCTCACGCGAAAACCCAGGCCCAGGATCAGCGCCTGGGCACGCGCTACGGCATCGTGCGCGCCGGCGTCATGCAGGTCCGAATAGGCATGGGCAATGGCCATCCCATCGTCGCTGGCCTCGGCTTCGGCCAACTGGCGTTGCACCTCGGCCAGACGCGTGTCGCCTTCGAGCACAAAATCGGTGGCCGACTGGTCGGTCTCGGGCATGTTCTGCGCGACCTCGGCCATCCGCCAGCTCGAGGGGATGTGAAAATCCCCGCCATCTTCATGGAGCTTGCCGCTGAGCAGCGCAAACAGGCTGGACTTGCCCGCGCCATTGCGGCCCACAAGCCCGACGCTTTCGCCGGGGTTGATGGTGGTGGACACGCTGTCGAGCACGACTTTCGTGCCTCGGCGCAGGGTAACGTTCTTGAGGGTGATCATCCGGGAATCAGAAAAAAGCGCACCCGCACAAGGCGGGTGGCATGCAAAACTCTGGGGGCCAGCGCAACTGCCAACGGCACAGCCGCTGCAGCAGCCAAAGGTGGCGTAAAGGGCTCTATTGTGCCGTGAGCCGGGTTTGGGCAGCCAGCGCCTGCCGGGTGACCRGCAAAACCTGGTCTTCTCCTGCACTGGTATCGAGCCAGAAAACCGGCAATTGCGGAAAGGCCGCCTCGAAATAGGCGCGCTCGTTGCCGATCTCCAGAATGATCACAGCGTCTTCGCTCATGCAAGCGGGCGCGGCGGCAAACAGCTGGCGCACAAAGTCCATGCCATCCTTGCCGCCGGCTAGGGCCAGTTCGGGCTCTGCGCGGTATTCGCTGGGCAGCACGGCCATGCTGTCGGCGTTGACGTAGGGCGGGTTGCACAGGATCAGGTCCCAGGGGCCGGGCAGGGCACTCAGTCCATCGGACAACTGCAAGGTGATACGGTCCTGCRGCCGATGTTTCTCCACATTGATGCGTGCCACGGCCAAGGCGTCGGGCGAAATATCAGCACCGGTCACTTCGACTTCGGGCCAGGCCATCGCCGCCAGCACAGCCAGACTGCCGTTGCCCGTGCAAAGGTCCAGCACCCGATGGGTGAGGTCGCTCAGGAACTCGTCCACGCTGCCGTCCACTAGCAGCTCTGCAATGAAGCTGCGCGGCACGATGGCGCGCTCGTCCACRTAGAASGGCACGCCCTGGAGCCAGGC
>NZ_JBGFFF010000087.1:0-20903 GCF_056175785.1 Acidovorax sp. LjRoot204 | reverse complement strand
GCCACGAATGGCCCGATCCTGAACCTCGCCGTGGTGCATGCGCCTGGCTTCATCGGCAAACCGGGAGCCTACATCTTCGGTATTCGCGACGACCTTGCGGGCCAGCTCCAGCCACGCTGCCTGTAGCGCCGGGGGAAGCGTCGATGCCTCGACCTGCGCGCTGGAAACAGCACGCGAAAAAGAAGTTGTGCCGGACGGTGCCGCCGCAGCTGCGGCGGGCTCGCGGGCGCCCAGATTCAGGCGCGGCGCGCTCAGCCGCTTGTCGATATGGACGTCTGCGCACAAAGGGCACTGCACCAACCCGCGCTGCTTCTGGCTCTGAAAGTCATCTTCAGAACCAAACCAGCCTTCGAACACATGGCCGTGCTGACATTGGAGATCCAGTACCTTCATAAGATGCATCGTACGCTGGTGAGCGCAATCCCATGATTGGCGCTACCAGGCACATCAACGTCCAGGTGCAGAGTTGTGTTCAGAAGTGCTCCACCCCATCTGCCGGCCTACAGCTGGCAACGGGGAAGTGCCCTCAAGGCTTTGTCGAATGGCTCTGCCCGGAACCGACCGCTGCTTCAGCCGTGGCGCCGCAGCAGATACCGATAGACAAACCCGGGGAAGGCCAGCGTGAGAAACATGGTGCCGGTGATGGCGTAAAACTCCCAGCCCTGAGGTGCAATTTGGCCTGCACGACGCTCCAACAACAGAGCCATCCCGCCCACCAAGAAGTACAAAACGATCAGTTCGGCCATGCGCCCGACCAGAGGCTTGCCGTTGGCGACGGAGGGGCCCACCACCAGCCAGCGCTGATTGACGAAGGGCAGATTGGCGGCAATCAAAGCCGCCACAATCACAAGCCAAACCGAACCGGTAAGTGACACAGAGGAACTGATCGAGGCAGCAAATTGGGAATGGGAGCRGTAGCCCGCGCGGCGTGTGCGCGCAGGCTACCGATCAGGTCGCCAGTGCGCGGACCACGGCGTCGGCACACAGGGCCATCAAACCGCCTGGCAGCAAGCCCAACACCAGCACCAAAGCGCCGTTGATGGTCAGCACCACGCGCACATCGGCGGGCGCCGATACATTGGTAGCGGTCAGGGGCGCGTCGAAATACATGACTTTCACCACCCGCAGGTAGTAGAACGCACCGATCAGCGACATGATCACGGCAAACACAGCCATCGCCATGTAGATGGTCTGTCCCGAAGCGATCAGGGCTTGAAGAACCGCCAGCTTGGCATAGAAGCCCACCAGAGGAGGAATACCTGCCATGGAGAACAGGCAGACAGCCATCACGCCCGCGTAAAGTGGGCTTCGCTGGTTGAGGCCTGCGAAATCGGAAATCTCTTCGCTCTCAAAACCTTCCCGGGCCAGCAGCAGGATCACACCAAAGGCCGCCAGCGTGGTCAACACATAGGTGATGACGTAGAACATAGAGGCGCTGTAGGCGTTCTCCACCGCAGTGGCGTCCACGTTGCCATTGATGACCCCGGACATCAGGCCTAGCAACACGAAGCCCATCTGGGAGATGGTGGAGTAGGCCAGCATGCGCTTGAGGTTGGTCTGCGCAATGGCTGCCAGATTACCCACGAGCAAAGAACCGATCGCCAACACCGCCAGCATCTGTTGCCAGTCGATAGCCAGGGGCAGCAGACCATCCACCAGCAAACGGATGGTGATGGCAAATGCAGCCAGCTTGGGCGCACCACCAATCATCAGCGTCACCGCTGTGGGTGCGCCCTGGTAGACATCGGGAATCCACATGTGGAAAGGCACCACCCCCAGCTTGAAGGCCAGACCGGCTACCACAAACACCAAGCCGAACACCAGCACCTGATGCTTGATCTGACCGGAATTGACTGCCTTGAACACCTGACCAATATCCAGCGAACCCGTGGCACCGTACACCATGGACAACCCGTACAGCAGGAAGCCACTGGCCATGGCGCCCAGTACAAAATACTTCATGGCCGCTTCTGTGGCGGTAGCGTTGTCGCGACGCAATGCCACCAGGGCATAGCTCGACAGCGTGAGCAACTCAAGCCCCAGGTAGATCACCAGGAAGTTGTTGCCCGAGATCATGATGAACATGCCGAGCAAAGCGAACATGGACAGCGTGAAGAGCTCACCCCCCCGCAACATGTCGCGGTCGGCAGCATAGGGGCGGCCATACACCAGGGTGACCATCATGGCCACGGTGGCAAAACACTTGAGCCAATTGCCCATGGCATCACTCACCACCATGTTGCCAAAACCGTAGAAGGTATTGCCGCTGCTGGCATACATGGCCTGCAGGGCAGCCACCACGGCCAGCGTGAGCATGGTCAGCACGTAGGTGCTGGTGCGACGAGGGCTGTGTACGCCCAGATCAACCAGCGCAATCACGCAGGCCATCGTCAACAGCACAATTTCGGGGTAAATCGCTAGCCAGCTGATGTTGTCAATCATCTCGAATCTCTCAGTTCAGTCTGGTCTGTTCAGTTCAGCTTGGTCTGCGCGACATGCTTGAGCAGTTCTGCCACCGAGGTGTCCATCACGTCGGTGAACGGACGGGGGTAGAGGCCCATGGCCAGCACCGCGATGCCCAGCACAGCAAGCACYAGGAACTCGCGGCTGTCGATGTCCGTCAAGCCCTTGACGTTGTCATTGCCCACGGGGCCCAGGTACACACGCTTGAACATCCACAGGGTGTAAGCAGCACCAAAAATCAGCGCAGTGGCGGCAGCCAGACCGATCCAGAAATTGGCCTTGACGGCACCCAGGATCACCATCCACTCACCCACAAAACCGGCCGTACCCGGCAGACCGCAGTTGGCCATGGCAAACAGCAGGGCAAACGCCGTGAAGTTCGGCATGGTGTTGACCACGCCACCATAGGCGGCGATTTCACGGGAGTGCACGCGGTCGTACAAGACACCGATGGACAAGAACATCGCACCGGACACAAAACCGTGCGCAATCATCTGGACAATACCGCCGGACACGCCCAGGTCGTTGAAGATGAAAAAGCCCAAGGTCACAAAACCCATGTGCGCCACCGACGAGTAAGCCACCAGCTTCTTCATGTCCTTCTGGACCATAGCCACCAGGCCCACATAGATCACGGCGATCAGCGACAAGGCAATCATCAGCCAAGCCCACTGGCGTGCAGCGTCAGGAGCGATTGGCAGCGAAAACCGCAGAAAACCGTAGGCACCCAGTTTCAGCATAATGGCGGCCAGCACTGCTGAACCGCCCGTA
The DNA here is from genome assembly GCF_056175785.1 of Acidovorax sp. LjRoot204. Classification (NCBI taxonomy): domain Bacteria; kingdom Pseudomonadati; phylum Pseudomonadota; class Betaproteobacteria; order Burkholderiales; family Comamonadaceae; genus Acidovorax; species Acidovorax sp. LjRoot204. The sequence continues at coordinate 17,669 of NZ_JBGFFF010000087.1, read as the reverse complement.
GGCGCCTCCACGTGCACATCGGGCAGCCAGGTGTGGACGGGCCACATGGGCACCTTCACAGCAAAGGCGGCAAAGAATGCGAAGAACAGCAGGGTCTGTGCACGTCCGCTCAACGGCAGCTGATGCCAGGTCGCAATGTCAAAGCTGCCACCCGACTGGTTGTACAGGTAGATCAGCGCGATGAGCATCAACAGCGACCCGAGCAGCGTGTACAGGAAGAACTTGAASGCYGCGTAGATCTTGTTSGGGCCGCCCCAGATGCCGATGATCAGRTACATCGGGATCAGCGTTGCCTCGAAGAACACATAGAACAGAATGCCGTCGAGTGCGCTGAACACACCGATCATGAGCCCCGAAAGGATCAGGAAAGCGCCCATGTACTGGTTCACGCGCTCCGTGATCGACTCCCAGGAAGCAATCACCACAATGACGGTGATGAATGCTGTCAGCGGCACGAACCAGAAGGAAATGCCGTCCACCCCAAGGTGGTAGTGGACGTTGAAGCGCTCGATCCAGTCAGCCTTCTCCACAAACTGCATGGCTGCTGTACCCAGCTTGAAGCCATCGTACAAAGGCAGCGTGACCAGGAAGCCGATCAGCGCGCCGACGAGCGCCAGCCAGCGCACGGCACGCGCGTGCTCATCGCGCCCGATGGCGAGCAACAGCACGCCAAACGCAATCGGTGTCCAGATTGCAAGACTCAACAGACCCATTTTTATTCTTCTCCTACTTGTTGAGCCAGACGAAATACGTCATGAGCACGAAAACACCCAGGATCATGACCAGCGCATAGTGGTAGATGAAGCCCGACTGCACCCAACGCACAGCACCGGCAACCCACCGCACCAGCTTCCAGGACCCGTTGACCAGGGCACCATCGATCACAGCCTGATCCCCGCCCTTCCAGAGACCCACGCCCAGCGCACGTGCACCACGGGCCAGAATGTTCTCGTTGATCCAGTCAAGGTAGTACTTGTTTTCAAGCAATGTGTAGATGGGCTGTACGCGCGCCTTGATCGCCGTGGGCAACGCAGGATTGACCATGTACATGTAGTACGACAGCGCCACACCTGCCAGTGCGAGCCAGAACGGCGCCGTCTGCAGACCGTGCAATGCCATGGCCCAGGCGCTGTGGAAATGCTCCGCCATGTGTGCCATGGAAGGATGCTTGGCCGCATCCACAAAAATGACGTCCTTGAAGAAGTCTCCAAACAGCATGGGCTGGATGAACAGGAAACCCACCACCACCGAAGGAATGGCCAACAGCACCAGAGGCACCGTCACCACCCAGGGAGACTCGTGCGGTTCGTGGTGATCATCGTGGCCGTGGCCATGGTGATCGTCGTGGTGGGCATCCGGATTCTGGTCGTARCGCTCCTTGCCRTGGAASACCAKGAAGTACATGCGGAAGGAATAGAACGCCGTGATGAACACACCCGCGAGCACTGCGAAATGTGCAAAACCGGCTGCAGGCAGATGGCTAAAGTGCACCGCCTCAATGATGCTGTCCTTGGAATAGAAACCTGAGAACAGCGGCGTGCCGATCAGGGCCATAGAACCCAGCAGCGAGGTGATCCAGGTGATGGGCATGTACTTGCGCACACCGCCCATCCAGCGGATGTCCTGATTGTGATGCATGCCCATGATGACCGAGCCTGCGCCCAGGAACAACAAGGCTTTGAAGAACGCATGGGTCATCAGGTGGAACACAGCCACCGAGTACGCCGAGGCGCCAAGCGCTACTGTCATGTAGCCGAGCTGCGAGAGCGTCGAGTACGCCACCACACGCTTGATGTCGTTCTGGATGATGCCCAGGAAACCCATGAACAATGCTGTGATGGCACCGATCACCAGGATGAAGTTGAGCGCAGTGTCCGACAGCTCGAACAGAGGCGACATGCGCGACACCATGAAGATACCGGCGGTCACCATAGTGGCAGCGTGAATCAGCGCGGAGATGGGAGTCGGACCCTCCATCGAATCAGGCAGCCAGACGTGCAAGGGAAACTGCGCTGACTTGCCCATCGCGCCGATGAACAGGCAGATGCAGATCACCGTGACGAGCATCCAGCTGGTGCCGGGGAACGACAGAGAGCCCAGTTCACCCGCCTTGGCGAAGATCTCGCCATAGTTCAAGGTGCCGGTATACGCTGCGATCAGGCCAATGCCCAGAATGAAGCCGAAGTCGCCCACGCGGTTGACCAGAAACGCCTTCATGTTGGCGAAGATGGCAGAAGGCTTGTTGAACCAGAACCCGATGAGCAGGTAGGACACCAGACCCACCGCCTCCCAACCAAAGAACAGCTGCAGCAGGTTGTTGCTCATGACGAGCATGAGCATGGAGAAAGTGAACAGCGAAATGTAGGCAAAGAAGCGGTTGTAGCCCTCGTCTTCTTCCATGTAGCCAATGGTGTAAATGTGAACCATCAGCGACACAAAGGTCACCACCACCATCATCATCGCCGTGAGGCTGTCGATCAGAAAGCCCACTTCCATCTTCAAGCCACCCACCACCATCCAGGTGTACAGGGTTTCATTGAACCGGGCACCATCGAGTGCCACGCTCTTGAGCGTCATCGCCGAGAGGATGAAAGCAACCAGCACCCCGAGGATGGTCAGGGTATGGCTCAGGCGACGACCGATCCAGTTACCACCGAAGGTCGTACCGAAGACGCCGGCCAGTAAGGCGCCTGCCAGCGGTGCCAACGGCACTGCCAGGAGGGTTGAAGCAGAGAGGGTTTGACTCATTCTTGAGAACCTTGGGAATACTCGCGACCCATCAACCCTTGAGGGTGTTGAGGTCTTCCGCGTTGATACTGGATTTGTTGCGGAACAGCAGCACCAGGATGGCCAGGCCAATCGCCGATTCAGCGGCTGCCACGGTCAGGATAAAGAACACGAACACCTGGCCGTGCATGTCTCCCAGGTAGTGGGAGAACGCCACGAAGTTCATGTTCACGGCCAGCAGCATGAGCTCGATCGCCATCAGCAGCACGATCAGGTTCTTGCGGTTCAGGAATATGCCGATCACAGCGAGTGCAAACAGCATGGCGCCCAGCGACAAAAAGTGGCCCAGAGTCAATGTCATGCTTTTTTCTCCTCAGCAGCAGCTTGCGCAGGCTCTTCAGCAGCAGGCTTTTGGGTGGCGGCCACCTTGACCACTGCCAGACGATCGGCCGCACGCACTCGGATCTGCATTGAAGGATTGATGGCCTTGCTGTCCTTGCGCTGACGCAGGGTCAGTGCGATGGCAGCCACCATGGCCACCAGCAAAATGACTGCAGCGATCTCAACGGGATACAGATACTGGGTGTACAGCAGCTTGCCCAACGCCTTGGTGTTGGAGTACGGAACCACATGACCAGCGGCATCGACCATGGCAGCGACGGCCTTGGGCTCTTCCATGCCGCGGAATCCGCCCATCAACACGGCAGCCATTTCCAAGGCGATGACCGCCCCAATGAGGGCCGCCAAAGGGAAATGCTTCCAGAACCCCTTGCGTACGGTATCGATATGAATGTCCAGCATCATCACCACGAACAGGAAGAGCACCATGACCGCGCCCAGGTACACCAGCACCAGCGCAATTGCCAGGAACTCTGCCTTGAGCAACAGCCAGACAGCCGCCGCCTGCGAGAACGCAAGGATGAGATACAGCACTGCATGCACAGGGTTGCGTGCAGTGATCACCCGGAAGGCTGCAAACAGCAACACCACCGAGAAGAGATAGAAGAAACCAGTCTTGGCGTCCATGAATCGGGTCTTTATAGAAAGTCTGGCAAAGAGGCTGAACCCCGTACCGCTCAGCGGTACTTGGCGTCTGCAGCCTTGGCTGCCGCAATTTCACCTTCGTACCGGTCGCCCACAGCCAAGAGCATGTCCTTCGTGAAATACAGGTCACCACGCTTTTCGCCGTGGTATTCAAAGATGTGTGTCTCGACAATCGAATCGACCGGACAGCTCTCTTCGCAGAACCCGCAGAAGATGCACTTGGTCAGGTCGATGTCATAGCGCGTGGTGCGACGCGAACCATCTGCACGCACATCCGATTCGATGGTGATGGCCATCGCAGGGCATACGGCTTCGCACAGCTTGCAAGCGATGCAACGCTCCTCGCCGTTGTCATAACGGCGCAGTGCATGCAGGCCACGGAAGCGTGGCGACAAAGGCGTCTTCTCTTCGGGAAACTGCACGGTCACCTTGCGGCGAAACGCATAGCGGCCAGTCAGGGCCATCCCCTTGAGCAACTCCACGAGCATGAAACTCTTGAAGAAATCCTTGAACGAAAAAGGTGCAGCAGCAGCAACAGCAGTCATTTGTGTCCCCGCTTATTTCCAGATATTCCAAGGCGAGAGCAACCACCCGCCAACAAACAACAAGTACACCAGCGTGACCGGAATGAAGATCTTCCAGCCCAGACGCATGATCTGGTCGTACCGGAACCGCGGGAAGGTAGCCCGGATCCAGATGAACATGGATACCACAAGGAAGGTCTTGAGACCCAGCCAGATCCAGCCTGGAATCCAGTTGAACACCGCGCTATCGATGGGAGACAGCCAGCCGCCCAGGAACATGAGAGCCGCCAGGATGGACACGAGCCACATGYTGGCGTACTCGGCCAGGAAGAASATCGCGAAGCCCATRCCSGAGTACTCGAYCATGTGGCCSGCMACGATYTCKGMCTCGCCTTCCACCACGTCGAAGGGATGGCGGTTGGTTTCTGCCACGCCAGAGATCAGGTACACAAGGAAGATCGGCAGCAGGGGCAGCCAATTCCAAGACAGGAACGTCAGGCCCTTGTCTGCGGCCATGCCCCGCCCCTGACCCAGCACGATTTCCGTCAGGTTCATACTGCCCGACACCATGATCACGACGAGGAAACAAAAGCCCATCGCGATTTCGTAGCTCACCATCTGTGCCGAGGCCCGCAGTGCGCCCAAGAATGCGTACTTGGAGTTGGAAGCCCAGCCCGCAATGATCACGCCATAGACTTCGATGGAAGTGATGGCCATCACCAACAACAGACCAGCATTCACATTCGCCAAGGCCACGTCGGGGCCGAAAGGAATGGCCACCCAGGCAGCCAGGGCCGGCATGATGGCCATGACGGGCCCGAGAACAAACAGGCCCTTGCTGGCCGCCGTAGGCTGGATGATTTCCTTGGTCAGCAGCTTCAGTGCGTCAGCAATGGGCTGCAGCAGCCCCATCGGTCCCACGCGGTTGGGACCGTGGCGCACTTGCATGAAGCCCAGCAGCTTACGCTCCCACAAAGTGAGGTAAGCCACGGCACCCATGAGCGGCGCCAAGATGCAGACGATCTTGATCAGGATCCAGAGCACTGGCCAGACGATGCCGGTCCACCACCCAAAGGAGAGCAGGTTCAGGCCCGCGTTGTAGATCGCGTCGATCATGCGGCCACTCCTTCGCGTGCCATGCGTGCGTCGGCAGTGAGCTGCAGCGACGTAGAACGGCGCACCAAGCCGTCCAGTTGATAGATGGATGCCACGACCGGATCACCAGCTGCAGCCGTTGCGGCTGGCGACGCCTTCACTGCATTCGACAACTGTGCGGCGGGCACCTGCGTAACGGCACCGGCAGCGGCGTTCGTCGCACGGGCCAGAACGTCCTGGGAGGTCTCAAAGTCAAAGCCTGGCACACCCAACAGGTTGGCCAGCACGCGCAGAACCTTCCAAGCGGGACGGGTATCGCCCAGAGGGCGCACCACGGCGTGGAAACCCTGTATGCGTCCCTCGGCGTTGACAAAGCTGCCCGAAGTTTCCGTGAACGGAGCAATTGGCAACAAAACGTCACTGAACTCCATGTTGGCCTTGAAGGGGCTCAACGTGACCACCATTTCTGCACCAGCAAGAGCAGTTGCAGCTTGAGCACCCGTCGCAGAATCATGGACGGGCTCGGTGTTCAGCAGCACCGCCGCCTTCAAACCACCGGAGAGCATTTGAGCAGCATTCAGTCCACCGTTGACAGGGTGAGCGCCCGCAAATTGCGCGCCCACCGTATTGGCGGCCTCTGTCAGGTAGCCCACTGTTGCACCGGTGTTCTCTGCAATCCAGTTGGCCCATGCCAGCAACTGCGTAGCTTGCGCGTGGTGCRCCGCCGCATTGCCCAGCAACACCGCCTTGCGCTCCCCGCCCAGCAGCGAGCGGGCGATGGCCTGGGCAGCCTCGCTGGCCGCGCTGGCACCTTGCGGAGCGGGAATGCCCTTTTCATGGGCGATGGCGGAAGCAATGCCTCCGAGCATCTCGACCCACTGGCCGGCACCTTGTGCCACAAATGTCTGCACCGGCATGGCCCAGTCATGGGATACCGAAGCGATGGCACTGACCTGGCAGCCATGGCGGGCCGCCTGACGGATGCGCTGCGCAAACAACGGATGGTCCTTGCGCAGGTTGGAACCCACGACCAGCACGCGCTGGAGCGTGGACAACGAAGCGATGGACGTACCGAGCCAGCGAATACCTTCGGGAGCAGCAAACTCGGCGTTGCGCAGACGATAGTCGATGTTGTCGCTACCAAGTCCGCGCACCAGGGCGCTGGCCAGATACAGCTCTTCCAACGTACTGTGCGGACTCACCAGCGCACCAATGCTGGCAGCGCCGTGGTCGTTCTTGATGTTCTTGAGGCCATTGGCCACGTATTCSARCGCRGTCTGCCAGTCCACTTCCTTCCACASCCCGCCCTGCTTGAGCATGGGCTGSGTSAGGCGSTCGKSACCGTTGAGSGCTTCRTASGAGAARCGGTCGCGGTCGGCRATCCAGCATTCGTTAACAGCCTCGTTTTCAAACGGGACAACGCGCATGACCTTGTGGTTCTTGACCTGAACAATCAGGTTGGCACCGGTGGAGTCATGTGGACTCACCGAGCGGCGGCGCGACAGTTCCCAGGTGCGGGCGCTGTAACGGAAAGGCTTGCTGGTCAATGCACCCACGGGGCAGATGTCGATCATGTTGCCCGACAGTTCAGAGTCCACCGTGTCGCCGGTGACCGTGGTGATTTCAGAATGCTCGCCACGATGGATCATGCCGAGTTCCATCACGCCCGCCACTTCCTGGCCGAAGCGCACGCAACGGGTGCAGTGGATGCAGCGGCTCATCTCCTCCATGGAGATCAGCGGGCCCACGTCCTTGTGGAACACSACGCGCTTTTCTTCCTCGTACCGCGAGGAGGAGCCRCCGTAGCCCACGGCCAGATCCTGCARCTGGCACTCGCCGCCCTGGTCGCAGATGGGGCAGTCSAGMGGGTGGTTGATSAGSAGRAACTCCATGACCGACTGCTGCGCCTTGATGGCYTTKTCGCTCTTGGTRCGMACGATCATKCCCTGCGTGACSGGCGTGGCGCAGGCYGGCATSGGCTTGGGAGCCTTCTCCACGTCCACCAGGCACATGCGGCAGTTGGCGGCGATCGAAAGCTTCTTGTGGTAGCAGAAATGCGGAATGTAAGTGCCAGCCTTTTCAGCCGCATGCATCACCATGCAGCCCTCGGCGACTTCCACTTTCTGACCGTCCAGTTCAATTTCAACCATATGTTTTCTCGCGATCAGACGGAAGTCACGGCTTGTGGAGCCTTGTTCCGGATCAGTGCCTCAAACTCGGGACGGAAGTGTTTGATCATGGCGCGCACAGGCATGGCGGCAGCATCACCCAGCGCACAGATGGTGCGGCCCTGGATGTTGTCCGCCACCGAATTGAGCAGATCCAGGTCACCCTCACGACCCTGGCCATGCTGGATGCGATCGATCACGCGCCACATCCATCCCGTGCCTTCACGGCAGGGCGTGCACTGGCCGCAGGATTCATGCGAATAGAAATACGACAGGCGCAGCAGACTTTCGACCATGCTCCGGGAATCGTCCATGACGATCACGGCACCAGAGCCCAGCATGGAGCCAGCCTTGGCGATGGAGTCGTAGTCCATCGTGCATTCCATGATGACGGATGCAGGCAGGACAGGAGCCGATGAACCACCAGGAATCACCGCCTTGAGTTGACGGCCTTTGCGCACGCCACCGGCCAGTTCCAGCAGCTTGGCAAACGGTGTACCCAACGGCACCTCATAGTTGCCTGGCTTTTCGACGTCACCAGACACCGAGAAAATCTTGGTGCCGCCGTTGTTAGGCTTGCCGCACTCCAGATAAGCCGCACCGCCATTGCGGATGATCCAAGGCACAGCCGCAAAGGTTTCCGTGTTGTTGATGGTGGTGGGCTTGCCATACAAGCCAAAGCTGGCCGGAAACGGTGGCTTGAAACGGGGTTGCCCCTTTTTGCCTTCCAGCGATTCGAGCAATGCAGTTTCTTCACCACAAATGTAGGCACCAAAACCGTGGGCTGCGTGCAGCTGAAAGCTGAAACTGCTGCCCAGGATGTTGTCGCCCAGATAACCTGCTGCCCGCGCTTCTTCCAGAGCGGCTTCAAACCGTTCGTAGSTCTGGAAGATCTCGCCRTGGATGTAGTTGTAGCCCACSSWGATGCCCATCGCATASGCKGCGATGRYCATGCCTTCGATSACGATGTGCGGGTTGAACTGCAGGATGTCRCGGTCCTTGCAGGTACCAGGCTCACCCTCATCGGAATTGCACACCAGATATTTTTGGCCTGGGAACGAGCGGGGCATGAAGCTCCACTTGAGGCCCGTAGGAAAGCCTGCACCACCCCGGCCACGCAAGCCAGACTCCTTGACAGTGGCAATGACCTGATCCTGCGTCAGGCCCTCTTCACCATCCTTGCCCAGGATACGACGCAGCGCCTGATAGCCACCACGCGCTTCGTAGTCCTTGATGCTCCAGTTGCTGCCATTCAGGCCCACATAGATTTGGGGGTTGATATGGCGGTCGTGGAAACAGGTCTGAACACCCGTAGCTTGGAACTGGGAAAGTATTTGTGCTGCCGTGGTCATCACTGGCCCTCCGCGGCCCGCAGGCCGTCAACGAGCTGGTCGAGCTTGTCGTTGTCCATGAAGCTGCACATCGTGCGATCGTTCACCAGCATCACAGGCGCATCAGCGCAAGCACCCAGACATTCGCATTGCTGCAGAGTGAACAGGCCGTCAGGTGTGGTCTCACCCATCGAAACACCCAGCTTCTTTTCCAGGTGATGCAGCGCCTTTTGCCCGTCGCGCAGCTGGCAGGGCAGATTGGTGCACACGTTGAGCTTGWACTTGCCCACCGGWTGCTGGTTGTACATGTTGTAGAAGGTCGTGACTTCGTGCACAGCGATCTGAGCCATGCCCAGATAGTCGGCGATCACTGCCTCGCTCTCGGCGCTGACATAGCCCTGTTCTTGCTGAACGATGGACAAGCAAGCCATCACCGCAGACTGCTTCTGGTCCGCAGGGTACTTGGCCACTTCGCGCGCAAACCGCGCCTTGGTCGCTTCGGTAATCATCGGTCAATCTCTCCGAACACGATATCCATGGTGCCAATGATGGCGACAGCRTCSGCGATCATGTGGCCRCGCGMCATTTCGTCGAGSGTCGCSAGRTGCGSRAAACCCGGCGCSCGGATCTTSAGKCGGTAMGGCTTGTTGGCRCCRTCRCTCACCAGRTARATRCCGAAYTCGCCCTTSGGRTGYTCSACSGCSGCATAGGCCTCGCCTTCSGGCACGTGGAARCCTTCSGTGAASAGCTTGAAATGGTGGATCAGCTCYTCCATGTTCGMCTTCATSGATTCRCGCGCRGGCGCAGCSACCTTGTGGTTGTCCGTGATCACAGGACCGGGGTTGGCCTTGAGCCAGTCCACGCATTGCTTGATGATGCGATTGGACTCGCGCATTTCCTGCACACGCACCAGGTAGCGGTCGTAGCAGTCACCGGTCTTGCCCACCGGCACATCGAAATCCACACGGTCGTATACGTCGTATGGCTGGGTCTTGCGCAAGTCCCAGGCGATACCGGAGCCACGGAGCATGGGGCCAGTCATACCCAGATTCAGGGCCCGCTCGGGCGGCACCACGCCGATGCCTACCGTTCGCTGCTTCCAGATGCGGTTGTCGGTGAGCAGTGTTTCGTATTCGTCCACACAGCCTGGGAAACGCTGGGTGAAATCGTCGATGAAGTCCAGCAGAGACCCTTGACGATTCTGGTTCAACGCCTCCAGCGCCTTGGCATTCTTGATCTTGCTGACCTTGTACTGCGGCATGCTGTCGGGCAGGTCGCGGTAGACGCCGCCCGGGCGGAAATAGGCCGCATGCATGCGCGCGCCAGAAACCGCCTCGTACATGTCAAACAGGTCTTCCCGCTCGCGGAAGGTGTAGATCAGGATGGTGGAGCTGCCGCAGTCGTTGCCGTGCGAGCCCAACCACATGAGGTGGTTCAGCAAGCGCGTGATCTCGGAGAACATCACGCGGATGTACTGCGCGCGCACCGGCACTTCCAGACCCAGCAGCTTCTCGATGGCAAGGCAGTAGGCGTGCTCGTTGCACATCATCGACACGTAGTCCAGCCGGTCCATGTAGGGCAGTGACTGGATGTAGGTCTTGTGCTCGGCCAGCTTCTCGGTGGCGCGATGGAGCAGACCGATATGCGGGTCAGCGCGTTGCACAACCTCGCCGTCAAGCTCCAGCACCAGGCGCAACACACCGTGCGCCGCAGGGTGCTGCGGACCAAAGTTCAGGGAGTAGTTCTTGATTTCAGCCATGATGGATCACATGAGACGCGAGGCGGCTCAGTGCAGGCCTCCGTACTTGTCTTCGCGGATGATGCGGGGCGTGATTTCCCGCGGCTCGATGGACACGGGTTCGTACACGACACGGCGCTGCTCGGCGTCGTAACGCATTTCGACATGTCCAGACAAGGGGAAATCCTTGCGGAAAGGGTGCCCGATAAATCCGTAGTCCGTGAGAATGCGGCGCAGGTCGTTATGACCATCAAACACGATGCCAAACAGATCGAAGGCTTCGCGTTCGTACCAGTTGGCTGCATTCCACAACTCGGCTACCGAAGCAACAACCGGGAAATCATCGTCTTGGCAGAACACCTTCACGCGCACTCGCTGGTTGAGGCTGACCGATAACAGGTGCGACACCACACAGTAGCGTGCACCCTCGTGGGCTGCATCGCCATATGCAGAATAGTCCACACCGCACAAATCGATCAGCTGCTCGAAACGGCAACCTTCCGAATCGCGCAGCAAGCGCATCGCATCCAGATAGTCCGCAGCAGCGACCACCAGGGTGACCTCATCGAGAGCGACCGAAATCTGGCGCACCTTGGCACCCAGCGCCGCAGAGATATTCTCTTTAAGCTTCTCAGGCCGAATGGCAACAGCTGTCATCATCAACCCTTCAGACACGAGCAATGGTGTTGGTGCGGCGGATCTTCTGCTGCAGCTGGATGATCCCGTAGATCAGAGCTTCTGCCGTCGGAGGGCAACCTGGCACATAAACATCCACCGGCACGATGCGGTCACAACCGCGCACCACCGAATAGCTGTAGTGGTAGTAACCACCACCATTGGCACACGAACCCATCGACAAGACCCAGCGCGGCTCGGACATCTGGTCGTACACCTTGCGCAGTGCGGGGGCCATCTTGTTGCACAGCGTGCCTGCCACGATCATCAGGTCGGACTGACGAGGGCTGGCACGGAACACTTCCGCACCAAAACGACCGATGTCATACCGGGCCGCCGCAGCGTGCATCATCTCCACAGCACAGCAAGCCAGACCAAACGTCATCGGCCACAGAGAACCGGTCTTGGCCCAGTTCACCACGGAGTCGTAACTCGTGGTGATGAAGCCTTCCTTCATCACGCCTTCAATCATTGCATTGTCCTTGTTGAAGTCCGCTCATTCCCAATCCAGGGCACCCTTTTTCCATTCGTAGGCAAAACCCACGACCAGAATGGCCAGGAAAATCACGACCGCCACAAAACCGGCCACACCCACCTCGTGCAGCGTGACCGCCCACGGGAAAAGGAATGCGATTTCCAGGTCGAACAGAATGAAGAGAATGGCCACGAGGTAGTAGCGCACATCGAATTTCATGCGCGCATCCTCGAAGGCYTCRAAGCCRCAYTCGTAGGGRGMGTTCTTYGCKGCRTCSGGSCGGTTGGGRCCCAGKATGTAGCCGAGTACAAGGGGGACAACGCCTACGGCGATGCCGACCAAGATGAACAAAAGGACGGGGAGGTACTGATCGAGGTTCATCTTGAGGATGTGCTCACCGCTGTGGCCTTGCCCGTCAGGACCCAAGCCGGGTCATGCAGGCAGGCCTTTGTTTTGGTGCCGTCGGCGAGACTCGAACTCGCACAGCTTTCGCCACTACCCCCTCAAGATAGCGTGTCTACCAATTTCACCACGACGGCTGATTTTTGCATCTGGATGGCATGAGGAACCTTGCGGCTTTTGGCTTTCCAGACAATCCAGAATTCTACTCCGGAAAAACCCTGCTTCGGCCCTGCGGGCCGAAATTCAGTTCAATTATTTGGTCGGGATCTGCGCGGCGCCCGAAGCGGGAGCGGCAGGCGCTGCAGGCACCTCAGAAGCAGGTGCGCCGGCAGGCACGGCAGCGGCTGGCGTTTCTAGAACGCTGCCCGAACTGGCGGGACGAGCATTGCCAAAGTAGGCCAACGCGAGCGTAGAAACAAAGAACACTGCAGCCAGCACGGCCGTGGTACGGGACAGGAAGTTGGCGCTGCCGCTGGCGCCAAAGAGGCTGCCCGAACTGCCGCTACCGAAAGCCGCCCCCATGTCGGCTCCCTTGCCATGCTGAATCAAGATCAGGCCGATCATGGCCAGGGCCGCCAACATCTGCACTGCCAAAATCACATTCACGATCACGTTCATTCTCTGTTCACTCCTGATTGAATTGTTTGACTCGCAGCCGCCTCAACGGGCGGCCGCAATGATTTGTAGAAAGTCGGGCGCCTTCAGCGAAGCACCACCGACCAAGCCACCGTCGATATCGGGCTGCGCCAGTAACTGAGCTGCATTGGCCGCATTCATGCTGCCGCCGTACAGCAACCGGATGCGGTCCGCATGCTCGCTCGCAGCTGCCAGCTGGGTGCGCAGCACGGCATGCACGGCTTGCGCCTGCTCCGGCGACGCAGTGCGACCCGTGCCAATGGCCCACACAGGCTCGTAAGCCACCACGATCTCGCTGATGCAATGACCGTTGAGATGAATTACCGCTGCGAGTTGCCGCTTGACCACCGCCTCGGTCAGTCCCGCTTCACGCTCCTGCAGTGTTTCCCCCACACAGACCACCGGCGTCACACCGGCCGCCAGCGCGCGCTGGGCCTTCTCCGCCACGATCGCATCCGTTTCACCATGGTACTGGCGGCGCTCAGAGTGCCCCACCAGCGCATAGCGCACACCAAAATCCTTCAGCATGGCCACCGATACCTCACCAGTGTAGGCACCCGCCTCGTGCGAAGACACATCCTGTGCTGCCACCGCAATGGCAGTGCCAGCCGTCAACGCCTGCACCTGCGCCAGATAGGGCGCTGGCACTGCGACGGCCACATCACAAGCCACATCTGCAGCGCCCGCAATCAAGGCCTTCAACAACGCTTCGTTGGCAGCGAGGCTGCCATTCATCTTCCAGTTGCCAGCGATGAGTTTTTTCTTGTTGTTCATGATTACCACGTCAAAACAATCTTGCCAACATGCTGGTTGGACTCCATCAGCGCATGGGCTTGTGCCGCATCCGCAGCAGCAAACGTGCTGTGGATGACCGGACGCACCTTGCCCGCTGCCAGCAAGGGCCAGACATGCTCACGCAGCGCCCGTGCAATCGCACCCTTGAAAGCCACGGGACGCGGACGCAACGTGGACCCTGTGATGGTGAGCCGCTTGCGCAGCACCAACCCTGCATTGAAACCGCTCTGCACACCCCCTTGCACGGCGATGATGACGATCCGTCCGTCCTCGGCCAGGCATTCGACCTCGCGGGCGACATAGTCACCTGCCACCATATCGAGCACCACATCAACACCACGCGCCTCGGTGATTCGTTTCGCCACGGCCACAAAGTCCTGAGACTTGTAGTTGACGGCGTGGTGCGCGCCCAGCGCCAGGCACGCTGCACACTTGTCATCGCTCCCAGCGGTGGCAATCACGGTAGCACCGAAGGCACGTGCCAGCTGAATAGCCGTCACGCCAATGCCACTCGTACCGCCTTGCACCAGGAAGGTTTCACCGGCTTGCAAACGCGCACGGTCAAAGACATTGCTCCACACCGTGAAGAACGTCTCCGGAAGTGATGCAGCCTCTACGTCACTGAAGCCATCAGGCACCGGCAGGCATTGCACCACCGGCGCCACACACCACTGGGCATAACCACCACCCGCCACCAAGGCGCAAACACGGTCACCCACACGAATGCCCGCCTCTGCCATCGCCAAAGCATCGCCCGACTCAACCACCCCCGCGACCTCCAGCCCCGGAAGATCCGAGGTGCCAGGGGGCGGCGCATAGTGGCCCATTCGCTGCAATACATCTGGGCGGTTGATGCCACTGGCCGCCACGCGGATCAGCAGCTCACCCGCACCCGCTACAGGAGCGGGGCGCTCACCCAGACGCAGCACCTCAGGCCCACCAAACGATGTGATCTCAACAGCATGCATAACGGGGTTTACCGAAGATGGATTCAGATGATTTAGGCCGCTAGCGCATGATTTATATGCACCAGCAGCTACCAAATCAATAGCAGATCAACAATTTAGCCATTCACCTGAACAGACGCGCCATCTGCAGGCAGGGCCTGCTGCTGTTGCTGCTCTGCGGGATGACGGCCGCCATCACGACCGTGATCGCGGCGGGGTTCGCGATCGCCACGTTCTGCAGGCGCTGGACGGTCGCTGCCACCGGCGGGACGATCTGCCAACACCTTCATGGACAGCTTGATACGGCCCTTTTCGTCGGTTTCCATGACCTTGACCTTAACGATCTGGCCTTCGSTCAGGTAGTCAGWCACCTTYTCGACGCGYTCGTGMGCGATCTGGCTGATGTGCAGCAGRCCRTCCTTGCCRGGCAGSAGRTTGATSAGCGCGCCRAAGTCSAGGATCTTGGTSACMGGGCCTTCGTAGATCTTGCCGATYTCGACTTCKGCCGTGATCTGCTCGATGCGCTTCTTGGCTTCATCGGCCTTCGCAGCGTCGGTGGCGGCAATGGTGATGGTGCCGTCTTCCTCGATGTTGATCTGGCAGCCAGTTTCTTCGGTCAGCGCACGGATSACMGCGCCGCCCTTGCCGATCACGTCRCGGATCTTCTCGGGGTTGATCTTCATGGTGTACAGCTTGGGCGCGAAGTTCGACACTTCGGTCTTGGCTTCACCCATGGCCTCCTGCATCTTGCCCAGGATGTGCATGCGCGCTTCCTTGGCCTGGGCCAGTGCCACTTGCATGATTTCCTTGGTGATGCCCTGGATCTTGATGTCCATCTGCAGGGCCGTGATACCGCCCGTGGTACCCGCCACCTTAAAGTCCATGTCACCCAGGTGATCTTCRTCGCCCAGGATGTCGGTCAGCACSGCGAARCGGTTGKCKTCCTTGATSAGSCCCATSGCRATRCCGGCCACGTGGGCCTTCATSGGCACGCCGGCRTCCATCAKCGAMAGGCAGCCGCCGCAMACCGARGCCATGGACGAGGAACCATTGGACTCAGTGATTTCCGACACGACACGCATGGTGTASGGGAATTCTTCCTTGGTCGGCAGCACAGCGACCAGCGCACGCTTGGCCAGACGGCCGTGGCCGATTTCGCGGCGCTTGGTCGAGCCCATGCGGCCCACTTCGCCGGTGGCGAAGGGAGGCATGTTGTAGTGCATCATGAAGCGGTCTTCGTACTCGCCAGCCAGCGCATCGATGCGCTGTGCATCACGCTCGGTGCCCAGCGTGGTAACGACCAGCGCCTGGGTTTCGCCACGCGTGAACAGGGCCGAGCCGTGGGCACGGGGCAGCACGSWGTTGCGGATCTCGATGGGGCGCACGGTGCGCGTGTCGCGGCCGTCGATGCGGGGYTCGCCMGMCAGGATCTGGCTGCGSACGATGCCCGCTTCGATGTCGAACAGCATGCCTTCAACCTTGACGGCGTCGAACTCAACACCATCGGCCTTCAACGCTGCCATCACGGCTGCATAGGCTTCGCGGCAGGCCTGGGTGCGGGCTTGCTTGTTGCGGATCTGGTAGGCAGCGCGCAGCTTGTCGTCGGCCAGCGCCACCACCTTGGCGATCAGTGCTTCGTCCTTGGCAGGCGCTTCCCATTGCCACACGGGCTTGCCCGCGTCGCGCACCAGATCGTGAATGGCGTTGATGGCCACATTGCCTTGCTCGTGACCGAACACCACGGCACCCAGCATGATTTCTTCAGACAGCTGCTGGGCTTCGGATTCGACCATCAGCACTGCGGCTTCGGTGCCCGCCACCACCAGATCCATCTGCGAGTTCTTGCGCGCAGTCTGGCCAGGGTTGAGCACGTACTCGCCGTTGATATAACCCACGCGTGCGGCACCAATGGGGCCGTTGAACGGAATGCCAGAGATGGCCAGGGCAGCACTGGTAGCGATCAACGCAGCGATGTCGGCATCCACTTCAGGATTCAGCGACACCGTGTGGATCACCACGTGCACTTCGTTGAAGAAACCTTCGGGGAACAGCGGACGGATCGGGCGGYCGATCAGGCGGCTGGTCAGGGTTTCGTGCTCGCTGGGCTTGGCTTCGCGCTTGAAGAAGCTGCCRGGGATCTTGCCGGCRGCRTASGTCTTCTCGATGTAGTCCACSGTCAGSGGRAAGAAGTCCTGGCCSGGCTTGGCGGACTTGGAGGCGACCACAGTGGCCAGCACCACGGTGTCGTCAATATTCACCAGCACGGCGCCAGAGGCCTGGCGGGCGATTTCGCCGGTTTCCATGATGACGGTCTTGTCACCCCATTGGAAGGTCTTGGTGACTTTATTAAAAATGCTCATGTTCAGCTCCTGTTTTAATAGCTGGTAGTGCCCTACCAGATTGTCTTGGAGAGCAATTCAGAACACGATGCCATTCCAGGGAAGTTCTGCGCCAGGCAGTAACAACAACTTCATTGGAATGACACAGCTTCGCTCTGTTTTGCGGCTCCGAAGTAAAAAACGCCTGAGCTAGCGGACTAACCCAGGCGTTTTGGCATGCAATGAAGATTACTTGCGCAGACCCAACTTRGCGATCAGCGCGGTGTAACGGTCAGCGTCCTTGGCCTTCAGGTAGTCCAGCAGCTTACGACGGCGGCTCACCATGCGCAGCAGGCCACGGCGACCATGGTGGTCCTTGGCGTGCGTCTTGAAGTGGGGAGTCAGTTCGTTGATGCGAGCGGTCAGCAGGGCCACTTGCACTTCTGGGCTACCAGTGTCATTGGCAGCACGGGCGTTCGCCTTGACGACTTCGGCCTTGATGGAGGATGCGATCATGTTTTTCCTTGAATGTGGCCTGCCGCAGGCGGAAGACCATGGTTTTTACTTGCGCCAGCAGCTGGAACGGCCGCAGGCGTGCGTCTTGCACCATGCAAAACCCGTGGATTATAACCCGAGGCCCTCAATTCGCCTCTGACCAGCCCACAGGCACCTTGCCAGCCCGATCTCGCCGGACCAGAACACGGGGGCTTGCTGCCGCCCTTCGCCGCCGGTGTAGCGTAGAGGATACGCCGCAGCACAGGCCTCATCGGCGTGAGCCCGCCTCGACGCATTGC
>NZ_JBGFFF010000086.1:0-21211 GCF_056175785.1 Acidovorax sp. LjRoot204 | reverse complement strand
TCGTCGCCCGCTTCAAAGTCCTGCGCACCGGCCTCGATGGCGGCCAGTTCGGGGTCAGCATCGGGGGTGGCTGGCTCGGCTTCGATCATGCCGACATGGTTGAAGTCCCAGGCCACCGAGCCCGAGGTGCCCAGCTGACCCTTGCGGAACAGCACGCGCATCTCGGGGGCCGTGCGGTTCACGTTGTCGGTCAGGCATTCAACCATCACGGCCACCTGATGGGGGGCAAAACCTTCGTAGATCACGCGTTCGTAGTTCACCGCGTCCGCGCCGGTGCCCGAGCCCTTCTTGATGGCACGCTCCAGCGTGTCCTTGGGCATGGAGGCCTTGCGAGCCTGCTCCACCACCAGGCGCAGGCGGGCATTGCTGGCCGGGTCGGCACCGCCGCGTGCAGCCACGGTGATTTCCTTGACCAGCTTGCCAAACAGCTTGCCCTTGGCGTCGGCCACCTGTGCCTTGCCTTTTGCTTTCCACTGCGCGCCCATGATGGATCTCTTTTCCTTGATGTGAATGCGGCGCGCTGGGGCGCCGTGTGTGGGAGTTGCTGCAGCCATGCAGGAGCCGCCGGGAGGAAATACGCCTCCCGAACAGCCCCCAGAGGATGGGAGTGCAACTTCAGACCGAACCCTATAGGGTACCACTGACCACCAAGGACACTATCGTTGCCCTTCCGCCACGCTCTTTATCAGCCGCACGCAGCGGTGCAGTTAACCTCGGCGACATGCGCACAGCTCCTTCCTTTGACCCCTGCCCGGTGCACTGATGCTCAACACCCTTTGGCTGGGCTTTTTCCTCACGGCGGCCATCGCGGCCCTGGCCCAATGGCTGGTGGGGGGCAACGCCCAGATTTTTGCAGCCATGGTCGAAGCGCTGTTTGCCATGGCCAAACTGTCGGTTGAGGTGATGGTGCTGTTGTTTGGCACCCTCACGCTGTGGCTGGGCTTTTTGCGGATTGCCGAGAGGGCGGGCCTGGTCGATGCCCTGGCCCGGTGGCTGGCCCCGCTGTTCCTGCGCCTGATGCCGGGTGTGCCCCGGGGCCACCCTGCCCTGGGCCTGATGACGCTGAACTTTGCCGCCAACGCCCTCGGGCTSGACAACGCGGCCACGCCCATSGGCCTSAAGGCCATGAAGGCGCTGCAGGAGCTGAACCCCGAGCCCGATACCGCCACCAACGCGCAGATCCTGTTCCTGGTGCTCAACGCCTCGTCGCTCACGCTGCTGCCSGTGACCATCTTCATGTACCGCATGCAGCAGGGCGCGCCCGACCCGACGCTGGTCTTCCTGCCCATCCTGCTGGCCACGTCTGCCTCCACCCTGGTGGGGCTGCTGAGCGTGGCCGTGGTGCAGCGCCTGCCACTGTGGAGCCCCGTGGTGCTGGCCTACCTGCTGCCCGTGGCGCTGGTGCTGGGCGGGTTCATGGCGCTGCTGACCACGCTGAGTGCCGCCGCACTGGCATCCCTGTCGTCGCTGCTGGGCAACCTCACGCTGTTTGCGCTGGTCGTGCTGTTTGTGGCGCTGGGCGCGTGGCGCAAGGTGCCGGTGTACGAGGCATTCATCGAGGGGGCGCGCGAGGGCTTTGACGTGGCCAAGGGCCTGCTGCCCTATCTGGTGGCCATGCTGTGCGCCGTGGGCGTGTTCCGGGCCTCGGGCGCGCTGGGCTATGTGCTGGATGGCATCCGCTGGTGCGTGACCACGCTGGGCGCCGACGCCCGGTTTGTGGACGCGCTGCCCACCGCCCTGGTCAAGCCGTTCTCAGGCAGCGCGGCGCGCGCCATGCTCATCGAGACCATGCAGACCCAGGGCGTAGACAGCTTCGCCGCCCTGGCCGCCGCCACCATCCAGGGCAGCACCGAAACCACGTTCTACGTGCTGGCCGTGTACTTTGGGGCCGTGGGCATTCAGCGCGCCCGGCACGCCGTGGGCTGCGCCTTGCTGGCCGAGCTGGCGGGCGTGGTGGCSGCSATTGYGGTGTGCTACCGGTTTTTTGGATAGTTTTTGCTGGTAGCGCTAGAGCAATATGCCCTGGCAGCTATCAATTAAGTAGCAATCAGGGTATCAACCGCCAGCGGGCCCTGGCGCAGCCACCAGTTCCCACTCAGCCAGCTGCTCGTTGGTGGCAATCAGCCGCCCGACCAGCAGCTTGATGAAGGCCTTGTCAAAGCGCGACTGCAAATCCTCCGACGCCTCGCGCAGCGCAGGGTTGCGCACCTTGAGCACCAGCACCTCGGTCTCGGCCACGGCGGTGGCGGTGCGGATGCGGTTGTCGGGGCGCAGGTAGGCCATCTCGCCCAAGGTCACGCCGGGGCCCAGGGTGCTGAGGTTCCAGCCCTGGCGGCTGACGGCCACCTGGCCTTCGATGAGGATGCAGAACGAGTCGCCGGGCGTGTTCTCGCGCATCAGCACCGTGCCCCGCTCCAGCCGGCGCCAGCTGCCCAGGCGCATCAGCTCCCACAGCGCCACGTCGTGAAAGTCGGCAAAAAACGGCAGCGCCCGCAGGCGCGCAAAGCGCTCAGCCTCGGTGTCCTGCGACTTCTGGCGGGGCAGGCCCCGGTGCGCGGCCAGCAGCGCCTGGGCAAAGTCGGCCCAGGTGGCAAAGCGGTCGGCGGGCTGCTTGGCCAGCGCACGCAGCAGCACCTCGTCCACATGCGCTGGCAGGGACGCCCGCAGCAGGCTGGGCCGGGTGGGCGTCTCGTTGCTGATCTTGTAGAGCGTGGCGAAGTCGGTGTCGCCATCAAACGGGCGGCGGCCGGTGAGCAGCTCGTACACCACCACGGCCAGCGAAAACATGTCGCTGTGGTGGGTGAGGTCCTGCTCGCGCACCTGTTCGGGCGACATGTACGAGGGCGACCCCACCAGCCCGGACAGCTGCGTGGCATCGCTGCGCAGCGACAGGGCGGCGCCAAAGTCGGTCAGCTTCACATCGCCGCCGCGCGCCAGCATCAGGTTGGCGGGCTTGATGTCGCGGTGCACCAGGCCCTCGCGGTAGGCGTATTCGAGCGCGTTGCAGCACTTGAAGGCAATGTCCAGCACCTGGGGCACGGGCAGCAAGGTGTCGGGCGTTGCAAAGTCGGACAGCGGCTGGCCATCCACGTATTCGAGCACCAGATAGGGCGGCAGCGCTTCTTCGTCCGCATCCAGCAGGCGCACGATGTTGGGGTGGCGCAGGCGACCCGACAGCGCGGCCTCGTTGCGCAGCAGCTTGCGGTAGCGCTCGGCCTGCTCGGGCACCTTCAGCAGGTGCGCGTGGGTCTGCTTGATGGCTACCTTGCGGCCCCGGAAGCCGTCGAGCCCCAGGTACACGATGCCACTGGCGCCCCGCCCCAGTTCACGCTCGATGCGGTACTTGCCGATGTTGGCGGGCGGTGCAGAGGTGGCAGTGGCCATGGCGGGGCTCCCGGTCAGGGTGGGCAGTTCAGGTGGGGTCAGGCTCCGGCCAGCGCCTGCTCAAAGTCGGCCAGCAGGTCTTCCGCCTCTTCCAGGCCCACCGACAGGCGGATCATGCTGTCGGCAATGCCCATGGTGGCGCGCACGGCGGGGCCGGCCTCCCAGAAGATGGTGTGCGCCACCGGGATGATCAGCGTGCGCGTGTCAGCCAGCCCCGTGGCCTTGATGGGCAACTGCAGGCGGTTGCACACGGCCAGGCACTGGTCGGGGTTGCGCAGCTCGAACGACAGCAGCCACGAGCCCGCCTTGAGGTGCTTGCGCGCAAAGGCGTGCTGCGGGTGCGAGGGCAGCATGGGGTACAGCACGCGCGAGACGGCCGGGTGCGCCTCCAGCCGCTGCGCCAGCGCCAGGGCGGTGGCACTGGTGCGGTCCATGCGCAGCGACAAAGTCTCCGCGCCCAGGGCCAGCTGGTGGGCGGCGTGGGACGACAGCGTGCCGCCCATGTCGCGCAGGCCCTTTTTGCGCAGCTGCTGCAGGCCCCAGCCCTTCGCGTCGCCCTTGCGGTAGGCCGCAAAGATGTTGGGATAGCCCGACCAGTCGTACAGGCCCGTGTCGGTGATGGCGCCGCCCAGCGCGTCGCCCTGCCCGCCAATGCTCTTGGTGAGCGAGTTGACCACCAGGCCCGCGCCCACCGTGGCCGCGCGGAACAGGTAGGGCGAGGCCACGGTGTTGTCCACCACGTACAGCACGCCGCGCTGCTGGCACAGCGCGCCAATACCTTCCAGGTCGGGGATCTGCGTGCCGGGGTTGGCAATGGTTTCGACAAACACCATGCGGGTGTTGGGGCGCAGCGCGGCAGCCACATTGGCCGCGTCGGTCACGTCCACCGTGGTCACTTCAATGCCCAGGTCGGCCAGCGTGCCAAACACGCTGTTGGTGTTGCCAAACACAAACTGGCTGGCCACCAGATGGTCGCCCGCCTTGAGCAGGGTGAGGAACACCGCGCAGATGCCCGCCATGCCGGTGGAGAACACGATGGAGCCGTGCCCGCGCTCCATCTGCGTGATCTTGGCCTCCAGCGCCGCCGTGGTGGGGGTGCCCTGGCGCGCGTAGTTGAAGCCGCCCTTGGCCGTGCCCTGGAAGACGGCGATCAGATCCTCGACCTTCTCGTAGCCGTACTGCACCGAGGTGTGGATGGGCTTGTGGATGGCCCCGTGCTCGGCGCCGCCCAGGCGGTCGGCGTGCACGATCTGGGTGGTGAAACTGTGGTTCTGMGGTGTCGTCATAAAAATCTACGGCTGCTCTGTGTCAACTGGTCTACGTGCAAGGCAAAACGATAAATACCGGCGCGCCCTTGACGCCAGCGCACCCTTGGAACTGGCTCTGCCAGGCCACCGGTTGCGTTCCCCTCCGGGGGAAGGCGCGCAGCGCCTCAGGGGGGCTTCTCTCGATGGCTACCGTTCAGGTGCGATGTGTTCAGCGTAATCGTACAAGGCGCCCAGGATGTCCTGCGTCCGCTCGTCGTCGGCGGTCTCCGAGAGTTCGTCGATTTCGGTGAACAACTGCTCTACCGTGCGCGCCCCGCCCTGCCCGTCAAACAGGCAGGCGGCGCGGTGCGCCTCCCAGCGTTCCTGCTCCTCGGGCGACAGCGTCTGCGGAAAGTTGCGCGCCCGGTAGCGCCACAGCAGTTCGGCCAGGCGCGGGTCATCAAAGTTCGCACGCGCCTTGGCCAGTCGGTCGCCGCTCAGGGTGCGCAGGTCGTTCAACAGGCGCCGGTCGTTGTTGCCCACAAAACCGCCGTACAGGTCCTGGTCCACATCCGGTGCCGGCTCTTGCGGGCGGGCAAACACCGCCGGCCAGATGCCGCTCATGTCGGGCAGCGCGCGCGCCACCTCGGCGTGCTGTGCGGCCTGGGCCAGGTCGATGCCCCAGCGCTGCGCCAGCGCGGGCGTGAGCGTGTTCACATTGCCCACCACCATGGGCGACTTGTTCAGGTGGATGGTCTTGATGGGCAGGCGCGTGACGCCCTCGGGCAGCGCGTCGGCCTTGCTGAACATGCGCAGGCGGATGTCCTCCACATTCAGCGTGGCCAGCTCGCGTGGGTCGTGGGCCAGGTCCCAGGCGATCAGYTCGTTYTTGTTGGTSGGRTGGCTGGCCAGCGGCCACATCACAGCCAGGCAGCCGCGCTCGGTGGGGAACATGCCCGACACATGCAAAAACGCCCGCGCCGTGGCCGTGGTGGCGGGCAGCCGCAGTTCGGCGGCCACGCGGTCCTTCTTGTGCAGGCTGARGGCRAAGTCGAASAGCTTGGTGTTGTGCTGGCGGATCAGCCGTGCCAGCGCAATGGTGGCGCGCACGTCCGACAGTGCATCGTGCGCGGCATCATGCTGCAGGCCGTTGGCCTTGGACAGGTGCTCCAGCTTGAAGCTGGGCGTCACGCCGTCTTCCTTCTTGGGCCAGGTGATGCCATCGGGCCGCAGCGCATAGGTCATGCGCACCACGTCCAGCAGGTCCCAGCGGCCGCACTGGTTTTGCCACTCGCGCGCATAAGGGTCGATGAGGTTGCGCCAGAACATGAAGCGCGTGATCTCATCGTCAAACCGGATGGTGTTGTAGCCCACGCCAATCGTGCCGGGCTGCGCAAACTCGGACTCGATGCGCGCGGCAAACTGGTGCTCGGGCACGCCCTGCTCCAGGCACTGCTGGGGCGTGATGCCGGTGATGAGGCACGACACCGGGTCGGGCAGATAGTCGTTGGCGGGCTGGCAATACAGCATCAGCGGCTCGCCGATTTCATTCAGCTCGGCATCGGTGCGGATGGCCGCGAACTGCGCAGGCCGGTCGCGGCGCGTGTTGGCGCCAAAGGTTTCGTAGTCGTGCCAGAGAAAGGTGTGGGGCGCCATGGTCGGTAGGCTAACAGGGGGCTGCAGGCGGAGGCTCGCGCACGGCGGGCGGGGCGCAAGGCGATCAAGGTGCCACTGTAACCGCATTTTTCAGTGTTTTTGGCCGCAAGCGCTAGTGGAACATGTGCAAGCAGCTATCAAAAACATAGTAAGCATATTCACCATACGGACTGATGCACATTCGCACCCCGTACGCAGGCTGGCACGCGGGACAATGGCGCATGCCCAGTTTCATTGCTTCCCCTTGCTCCCTGGGGCGCGCCCCCGCCGTGCCCGTCGCCGCTTCCCACGCCCCCACAGGCGTTGCCGGAGTGGCCCTGGCAGCTGCCCTCGCCCTCGCCCTCGCGGGCTGCGCGTCAGCCCCCAGCCCCACCCCCACACCCGCAGCAAAACCTGTGGCTGCGGCCACACCGCCCACAGCGTCGCCCACCACAGCCGCCACACCGCAGCAGGCCAGTCCCGATGCCGACCACACGGCCGGCTTTGCCCAATGGCTGAGCAGCTTTTCGGCCCAGGCGCTGGAGGCGGGCATTCGCCCCGCCACTGTGCGCGACGTGCTGGGCAAGGCGCAGTGGCTGCCCCGCGTGGTCGAGCTGGACCGCGCCCAGCCAGAGTTCACCCGCACCCCATGGGCGTACCTCGACAGCGCCGTCTCCCCCCAGCGCATCGCCCAGGGCCAAGCGCAATTGGCGGCGCACAGCACCGCCCTGCAGGCGGCCGCCGCCCGCTACGGCGTGCCGGCCAGCGTCATCACCGCCATCTGGGGCATGGAGAGCAACTACGGCAGCAACTTTGGCACCTTCCGCACGGTGGATGCACTGGCCACACTGGCGTACGAAGGCCGCCGCCGCGCCTGGGCGCAGACCGAGCTGCTGGCATCGCTGCRCATCATCGACCAGGGCGACATCGCCGCCGACCGCATGATCGGATCATGGGCCGGGGCCATGGGGCACACCCAGTTCCTGCCCTCGGTGTTCCTGGCCTACGCTGTGGATGCCGACGGCGACGGGCACCGCGACATCTGGGGCAGCGTGCCGGATGTGACGGCTTCCACCGCACATTTCCTTGCCCGGTCGGGTTGGAAATCTGGCGAGCCTTGGGGGGCCGAAGTGCAGTTGCCCCCCACGTTCGACCACGCCCGCGCCGACCCCRCCGTGCGCCAGACAATGGCCCAGTGGGAGTCCGAAGGGCTGCGGTCCATCGACGGGGCGCCGCTGCCCGATATGGCCGGGGCCTCCATCGTTACCCCTGCGGGTGCACGGGGCCCGGCGTTTCTGGTGGGCAACAACTTTCGCACCATCCTGCGCTACAACAACTCGGTCAACTACGCGCTGGGCGTGGCGCTGCTGGCGCGGCAAATCGACGGCGGGGGGCCGGTGGCCGCCCCATGGCCCCGCGACATCGAGCCGCTGTCGCGCGCACAACTGCAAGCCCTACAAGAAGCCCTGAACCGCAAAGGCTTTGCCGCAGGAACCCCCGACGGCGTGATGGGCCCCGCCACCCGCGCAGGCCTGCGCGGCTACCAGCGCAGCCTGGGCGTGGTGGCTGACGGGTATCCGACGCTGGAACTGCTGCAAAAGCTGCAGGCGCCCTGAAGGCCGCACGGCACCTGCAGGTCGCCCGTGTTTTTCAGGGCTTCAATAAGTCCACCAGAAAGCCCTGCACCGGCTGCCGCGCCGCCCGCAGATTCAGCAGCGTGTGGGGCGCGCCGGGGATCAACACCACGCTGGCCTGCGGATGGTCTTTGAAGGCCCGGGCGCAATGACCGCTGGCCGAGGCGTTGCCCAGCCAGGTGTTGGTGGGTGAGAAGAAGGGGTCGGTCGAGCTGATGATGTTCAGCACCTGCTGCCCCGGCACCACGGCCGTGTCAGGCCGCTCCACAAAGTAGTTGCCCTCGCAACTCCACGAAAAGATGATGCGGCCCGCAAATTCGGCACCCCCGTAGCGGGCCACAGCCGTCGCGCCCTCGCTGGTGCCTGCCAGCACCAGGCGCTGCATGTCCGCCCAGGGCTGGGACTGCAAGGCCTGCAGTGCCAGGGTGATCTCCGACCGGCGCAGCGCGTGGATTTTTTCGTACACCTCCTTGCTGGCAGGCGACTTGTAGGTCACGCGGTCGGGCAGCGCAAAGGAGTCGGGCGCCACGCTGGCAATGCCCAGGCTGCCCAGCCATTGCTGCCATTCGCCAATGGCCTTGAGCCCCAGGCCCGACGAGCCATGCAGGAACACCACCACCGGCACCTTGTTGCGCACCGTGGCGGGCGCATCCTTGAACGCCCCCACATAGGCGGCGCCTCCGGTGGCCTGGGCGGGCAACACCAGCTGCGCCCCTGCCATCACGCCTTTGGCAGACGCCTCGGTATGGGCCGTCGCGGTGCCCTTGACCTCCCCTGCCGGTATTTGAGCTTGGGCCGCATGGAGGCCCAGAGACAACAGGATGGCC
Organism: Acidovorax sp. LjRoot204; assembly: GCF_056175785.1. NCBI lineage: Bacteria > Pseudomonadati > Pseudomonadota > Betaproteobacteria > Burkholderiales > Comamonadaceae > Acidovorax > Acidovorax sp. LjRoot204. The sequence goes on along the minus strand of NZ_JBGFFF010000086.1, from coordinate 12,484 downwards.
AGAGACAGGGTCGAGAATTTTTTCATGGTGCAACTCCTTTGGGGTTGCACTGTAGAAAGCGGCACAATTCCTGTCCAATGCATCAATTAGTGCAATTCATAGCCAATCATTATGAATCTCACCCAACGCCAGCTGCGCATGTTTGTGACCACCGCCGCCGTGGGCAACATCTCGCGCGCCAGCGAGGCCCTGCACATCAGCCAGCCCGCGCTCACCCGAGCGCTGCAAGAGTTTGAGAGCCAGCTGGGGGTCGCGCTCTTCCTGCGCACCACCCGCCAACTGGCCTTGACGCCAGAGGGTGAGCGATTCCTGCCCGTCGCCCAACGGTTGCTGCACGACCTGACGGAGGCCGCCGCCCTGATCCAGGGTGAAGCCACGGGCCAAAGCGGCTCGGTCAGCCTGGCAGTGGGCGAGGCCTTTGGTTGCACCGTGCTGCCCGACACCCTCCAGTCCTTCGTAAAAACACACCCTGGCGTGCGGGTGCGCGTGGTCAACGACAACAGCCAGGGCATCACCCGCCGCGTGGCACAAGGCGAAGTGGACTTCGGCATTGGCTCCCCCGTAGGCCGCACCGAGGCCCTGCGCTGCACCAAGCTGCTGAGTGCGCCTTTAGKCCTGCTGTTCAACCCCCAGCTGCACCAGCTCAAGGCCTGGGTCCGTACCGAAACACTGGGCGACCTGCCTCTGCTGAAGGAAGGCAGCGACACCAGCATCGTCAGCGTGCTGCGCGCGCAAGGCTCTGACCTGGTGGCACACATGGACCATGGGGTGGAAGTCTCCAGCCTCGCCCTGCAATTGGCCATGGCACGGGCTGGCGTGGGCATTGCGGTGATGTCCGCACTGGGCGCATCGCACAGGGATGCTGCCGATTTGCGCTTTTCGCCCCTGCGCCCTACCGTGCAGCGCGAGGTGTTTGTGATGCAGCAGAGGGACCGAGCGCTGTCAGTGCCCGCACGGGCGTTGATAGAGGCGGTGGTTGCGGGAGCCAAAGGGGCACCGCTGCATCGACTGGTGAAGCTGGAGTCATGAAGGGATGACCCGATGTCTGCACGTGGCGATGACCGAGAAAAGTGCATTGGTTCGTGACCCCGGACGCTGGCGCAGGTGCAGGCGCCGCAGCACAACGCCCGCCTAGGAAAAGAACCGCTTCAACGCATCTTCCAATGCAGGCACATCCGCACCGACATGCGAAGTGTTGTACTCGGCCTTGAGCGATACCAGGCCCGGTAGGTTCTGAGAGGCGATCTGATTGAAAACAGGGATACCGATCAGTGGGTGGTTGCCGCCACTCGCACCCGCAAGGAACAAGGTCGCTGGCACAGCCTTTCCATCAATCTGCTTTTCAAACGCTAAGACCCCCGCCGGGCTGGTGTGCTCCCCCACGCTGCACTCTGTCGACAGGTAGTATGAAAAACTGGGGGGCACACCTGCACGCGCCTCCAGTATCAACGCGGCCAGAACGAAGTACCCACCATGGGACAAGCCCGACAACGCCCTTCGTTTGCGATCAATCCGGTACTGGCTCTCAATGGTTGGCGCCAGTTCTTTCACCAGAAAGTCGAGGTACTTCGTTGCGCCGGGCATGAGAAAGTCAGTGCCCCTCCAGGCCGTTCCCCCAATGCCAACCAAAACAGCCTGGGTACCCCGGCGCTGCATGACCTCTTTGAACGTGTCAAAGCGCGAGCGATTGGCGCCCCCGTACGGAGCGTCCCCTTCGGTCGCGTAGATCACAGGCAAAACGGTCGTGCTGTTGGCGTACGACTCTGGCAAGAAAACCTGAATGGCGTACGTGTTGCCATTGGCAACCGACTTGATGGTGGAGTTGATCACCTGGCCTGATGCGGCGGGCCCTGCACCGTCGCCGGCCCCTCCGCCTCCGCAGGCGGTCAGGACGGCGGACGCCGCGCAAATGAGCGCACTTCTGCGCGCGTGCTGAAACTTCGTGCCCATGTGTGGTTCCTCCTGGTGCGCCATGGTGGCGGGTGAATGCGACACACCCTGGCCATCTTAGGGGCCCCGCGCGGCACACGGCTGCGTGGGCGACAGACAAATTCCTTAAGACCAAGTTAAACCAGCCGCTTCATGCTGCCAAGAACGAGGGCCCGGGAACAGAAGACGCTCGATTCCGGCTCGCGGAGCACACCTGAAGGGTCGGTCCGAATGCCGGACAGAAACCGAAAAATGATCTTGCCTCTCACTGTTAAATGATTAATATAATAAATTTGATTAAATCGACAGGCTACAACCTTAGCGGCAGGTGAAAACAGGCCGTTGAAGGTCAGGCCCAACGCCCCGCCGTCACTAACTGGGTTAGAGAGGATTCAAGGAATCCTGTCGAGACAAGACCATCCAGAAAGATGCCGACATGAAAAATCTGAAAATCTCGACCCGCCTGTACGGTGCATTTGCCACCCTGATATTGCTGCTGATGGGGCTTGCAGGGCTGGCTGCCCTCCAGCTCTCCACCATGCGGTCAGCCACCGTGGAAATTGCGGACAACTGGCTCCCCAGTGTGCGGGCAGCCAATGAGATGGACTCGCAGCTGTTGGTGGCACGCATGACCGTATTGGGTCATGTCATGAATACCGACGCGGCGGCGATGGAGGCGATTGACAAGAAGGTAGTGACCGACCGGCAGAAACTGGATCAGTCATTGAAGGCCTACGAGAAGCTCATCAGCGGGGACAACGAGCGCAAGGCATATGACCAGCTCGTGCAGCAATGGAAGCGGTACCGTGAGGTGGATGACCGCGTGCTTGCACTCTCGCGCAAGAACGAAAACGATCAGGCACGGAGTCTCGTGGAGGGTGAGTCCAAGAAGCTGTTTGATCTGACCATGGAGACGCTGGACCAGCTGGTAAAGATCAATAGCGACGGCTCGGAGGCATCCCGGGCAGAGTCGGAGGCAACCTATGCCAATGCACGCGCAACGCTGCTGCTGATCTCGACCCTTGCGATAGTGCTGGCCGTGGTGACAGCCCTCTTGCTGGTGCGCTCCATCACGCGCCCGTTGGCCCAAGCTGTGCAACTGGCAGAGCATGTGGCTGGTGGTGACCTGAGCACCACCATCCAGGTCACTAGTACGGATGAAACGGGACAGCTCATGGCAGCGCTGGAGCGCATGCAGCAAAGCCTGGTGAACACCGTGAGCATGGTTCGGCAAAACTCTGAGAACGTGTCTACGGCCTCCTCAGAAATTGCCCAGGGCAACCACGATCTGAGCGCCCGCACGGAGCAACAGGCCAGCGCGCTGGAAGAGACTGCGGCGTCCATGGAAGAGCTGAACTCCACCGTCCGGCAAAACGCAGACAACGCACGCCAGGCCAACCAGCTGGCAATGAGCGCCTCTACGGTCGCAATACAAGGGGGYGAGGTGGTCGGTCAGGTCGTCGAAACCATGAAGGGCATCAACTACAGCAGCAAGAGAATTGCGGACATCATCAGCGTCATCGATGGCATTGCGTTCCAGACCAACATCCTGGCACTGAACGCAGCGGTGGAAGCTGCACGGGCCGGCGAGCAAGGCCGCGGTTTTGCCGTGGTGGCCACCGAGGTGCGCAACTTGGCACAGCGCAGCGCAGATGCGGCCAAAGAGATCAAAACGCTGATCGATGACAGCGTTTCGAGAGTGAGTCAGGGCACAACCCTGGTGGACCAAGCAGGCACGACGATGACGGAAGTGGTTGGCGCCATCAAGCGGGTGACGGACCTCATGGGTGAGATCAGCGCTGCCAGCCAAGAGCAAAGCCAGGGCGTGGCGCAGGTGGGCGAAGCTGTGACCCAAATGGACCAGGTCACCCAACAGAATGCCGCGTTGGTGGAAGAGATGGCAGCCGCTGCCAGCAGCTTGAACAATCAGGCTGCAGAACTTGTCAGTGCGGTCGCGTTCTTCAAATTGCCTGGTGGTCGGGGAGCTTTGGCACGCATGCCTGGGCTATCGTTCGCTGCGCCTCGCCTTCAATAGGATTGCAACCTGCGAAATACGACCATCGTCGGGTGGGCTTGGCACGCCAAGGCCGCTACTATCGGCCGTCGGCTTTGCCCTTTGCCGACACCCTCACTCTTGGCCCGCCTCGTGCGGGCTTTCTTTTGGAGCCCCGTCTTCAACGGCTGCATACAGCAGCCAAGCGCTCTATCTAGAGTGCCAGGCGTTGGAGGGACTGGCGGCGCGCAAGCCCCATGGGCCGCTGTTTAGCCTGACTGCCATCCCCACTACGAGCCTCGGAAACTCTCCTTCAATGGAAATCCCGGCTCCCCTGCAGCGCCTGCCCCATGCGGCCCAGTAGGGGTGTCAGGTCCTTGAAGCGCTGGGCCACCAGGTGGCGCACCACCGCCGTGCTGCCGGGTGGGCCGGCGCTGCATTGCCACACCCCTTCCACCGCCAGCAGCTGTGACCGCAGCAGCGCATTGCGCCACACATCGACCAGGGCGGGCCAGACGATGACGTTGACGGGGCCGGTTTCGTCCTCCAGCGTGACGAACATGGTGCCCTTGGCGGTGCCAGGGCGCTGGCGCACGGTGACGATGCCGCAGGCGCGCACCTTGCGGCCGTGGGCGGCGCTGTGCAGTTGCAGGGCGGTTTGCAGGCGCCAGCGGGCCAGGCGGGGGCGCAACAGGGCCAAGGGGTGGCGACGTAGCGTGAGGCCAGTGGCGGCGTAGTCGAACAGGATTTCTTCGCCCTCGGGCGCCTCGGGCAGTTGCAGCGGGGCCTCGTGCACAGGCACGTCGCGCCACAGGGGCGGCGCGCTGTGCTGGGCGGCGGCGTCCCACATCTGCTGGCGCCGGTGGCCCGACAGGCTGGCCAGGGCATCGGCGGCTGCCAGGGCTTGCAGGTCTTGCTGGCTCAGTTGGGCACGCAGGGCCAGGTCTTCGGTGGTGGCAAAGGCGGGGCCTGTGGCGCGTGCTTGCAGCAGGCGTTTGGCGGCGTCTGTGTGCAGGCTGCTGACCATCCGAAGGCCCAGGCGCACGGCGGGCTGGGGCAGCGGCGGTGCGCCCAGGCCGCGTGCGGGGCGCAGCGGCTCGGGGTTGCCCTCCAGCGTGCAGTCGATGTCGCTCACGGTCACGTCGATGGGCAGCACGCGCACGCCGTGGCGGCGGGCGTCCTGCACGAGTTGCGAGGCGCTGTAAAAGCCCATGGGCAACGAGTTGAGCAGCGCCGCCAAAAAGCATGCGGGCTCGTGGCACTTGAGCCAGCTGCTGGCATAGGCCAGCAGCGCAAAGCTGTGGGCGTGGCTTTCAGGAAAGCCGTATTCGCCAAAGCCCAGCATCTGCTGGAAGATGCGGTCGGCAAATTCGGCGGGATAGCCCCGGTCTTTCATGCCTTGTTTGAGAGGCTCTTCAAAGCGATGCACGCCCCCCTTGCGCTTCCAGGCGGCCATGGAGCGGCGCAGGTCGTCGGCCATGCCGGGGGTGAAGCCCGCCGCGATCATGGCGATCTGCATCACCTGCTCCTGGAAGATGGGCACGCCCAGCGTGCGCGCCAGGGCGTCCTCCAGCTCCGGCTTTTCCAGTTGCAGAGGCTCGCCCTTGCGCCGGCGCTCGCGCGCCTGCAGATACGGGTGCACCATGCCCCCCTGGATGGGGCCGGGGCGCACGATGGCGACCTCGACCACCAGGTCGTAAAACTCACGCGGCTGCAGGCGGGGCAGCATGCTCATCTGGGCGCGGCTTTCGATCTGGAACACGCCCACGGTGTCGGCGGCGCAGATCATGTCGTAGGTGGCGGGGTCTTCGCGCGGGATTTCCTTGAGGCCCCAGTGCTCGCCGCGCAGGGCTGCGCGCAGGTTCAGGCAGCGGCGCAGCGCGCTGAGCATGCCCAGGGCCAGCACATCGACCTTGAGCAGCTTCATCTCATCCAGGTCGTCCTTGTCCCACTGGATGACGGAGCGGTCCTTCATGCTGGCGGGCTCCACCGGCACCAGCCGCGTGAGCTTGCCCTCGGTCAGCACAAAGCCGCCCACATGCTGGCTCAGGTGGCGCGGAAAGTCCTTCAGGTCGGCAGCCAGCTCCAGCCACAGCCGGGCGGTGTGCCGGTGCAGCGACACGCCCACCGCCTGGGCCAGCTCCTGCAGGCGGTCGGTGGCAAAGGTTTCGTCAAACCAGTGGTGGTCTTTGGCAAACGCATCGACCAGGGCGGGCGCCACGCCCAGGGCCTTGCCCACGTCGCGCARGGCRCTGCGSGYGCGGTAGCAGRTGACSACGGCSGCGATGGCGGCGCGSTCGCGGCCGTAYTTSTYGTAGATGTACTGGATGACCTCTTCGCGCCGGTCGTGYTCGAAGTCCACGTCGATGTCGGGCGGCTCGCTGCGCTCCTTGCTGATGAAGCGCTCGAACAGCAGGTGGGACTGCTCGGGGGCCACCGCCGTGATGCCCAGCACGTAGCAGACCACCGAGTTCGCCGCCGAGCCCCGGCCCTGGCACAGGATGCCCACGCTGCGCGCAAACCGCACGATGTCGTGCACGGTCAGGAAATACATCTCATACCCGCAGTGCGCGATCAGATCGAGCTCTTTGCGGATCTGCGCCTGCACGCCCTCGGGCGCGCCCAGCGGGTAATGGCTTCGCACGCCCAGCTCTACCAGCCAAGCAAGCGCCTGGGCAGGTGTCATGCCATCGGGCACGGTCTCCAGCGGGTAGCGGTACTGGATCTCACTCAGGCTGAAAGTGCAGCGCCCGGCCACGACAAGTGTGGCCGCCAGCAACTCGGGCGGGTAGATGCCTGCCAGCCGCACGCGCTGGCGCAGGTGGCGCTCGGCGTTGGGCTGCAGCGCAAAGCCGCACTCGGCCACGGTGCAGCCGCGCTTCACGGCGGTGATCACATCCTGCAACGGCTTGCGCGAGCGGGCGTGCATGTGCACGTCGCCCGCCGCCACCAGCGGCAGCTGCAGTGCAGCGCCCATGCGCTGCAGCGTGGCCAGCCACAGGCTGTCGTCGGCGGCCTGGTGCAATTCGACCGCCAGCCACACATGCGGAGCCTTTTGAGAGCCTAACTGGCCGGTAGCGCTAGTGATACATGCGCTGATCGCTACAAAATCAGAAGCATCAAAGCGCTGACGGCATGGTGCCAGCAGCAGCTCGCACCCCTGCAGCAAGTGCCAGGGGCTGTCCGCACCCACGCGGTATTGCCCCTTGGGCGCAGCGGCTCGGGCGGCGGTGATGAACTCGCACAGGTTGCCCCAGCCCTCGGCATCGCGCGCCAGCGCCACCAGCCGCAGGTCACCCCACAAAAACTCGCTGCCCACGATGAGGTGCAGGCCACACGCCTTGGCCGCCCCCCAGGCGCGCACCACGCCGGCCACGGAGCATTCGTCCGTCAGCGCCAGCGCCTGGTAGCCGAGTTGGGCAGCACGCGTGACCAGCTCTTGCGGGTGCGATGCGCCGCGCTGAAAGCTGAAGTTGGACAGGCAATGCAGCTCGGCATAGCCCGGCAGCTCGCCCGCGCCCGCTGCGGGGCCTGGCACCGCAGTGGCCTGTGAAGGATGTCGGCGCGTCAAACCCATGGACAACCACCCTGCCCGCTCACCCAAAGATTCCGTGCAAGAACCAGCGGTGTGGGCGAGCCACCGCTGGCGTGCCATCCAGCGCAGGCGCCAGGCGCTCGCGAAACACCCACACCAGTCCCGCCACGTCGTTGTGGGCCACAAAGTAGTCGCGCAGGGCCAGGCTTGCGCTGGGGTGTGCTGGGTCCACCGCATCGTCGGTGGCAGACCACCAGCCCGCCTCCAACCGGTGGGGCCCGGCCAGCAAGCGCAACAGGCCGTGGTGGCAGGGGCGGTTGCCCTGCACGGCCAGCTGCCGGGGCGGGTTCAGCAGCCAGGTGGGCAGCAAGGGGGCATCCGGGACGATGCCCTGCGAAGCACCGTCCGCACGCGCGGACACAGGACTAGAGGGTGTTCGCGTGGCTGCATTGCGCGTCGCAGCCGAGGGCATGCCCAGCACTTCAGCGGCCGGTCGCCATTGCTGCATGCGTTCGGGCCGATGGTCGGCCAGCAGCACCGGGGCCACCACGTGGTCGGCCCCCAGGCGGGCCGACAGGCGCTCCAGCAGTTGGTGCAGGGCCTCGCCGGGGGTACCGGCCGGGTCGGTGCTGCCATGGCTTGTGGGGTCACGCCCGCCCACCTCCCCCGGGGGCAGCAGGCTGGCACTGCGGTGCGGCAACGGGGCCGCGTCGAGCAGCCGCAGCGTGATCTGGTTGACCGGCGCGGCCAGCGTGGTGCGCGCCAGGTTTTCGGCCAGCAGGCGCCGCAGGTGCACCAGGTCGTGGGTGGCCTGGGCGGTGCGCACCTGAAGCGCCTGGGTGGGGGGAAGCGCCACACCATCGATGCGCCGCAGGTCGTGGCGCCAGGCCAGCTCCAGCGCCAGCACGCCCTGCTGGCGCGCCTGCAGCCAGGCCTGGAGGACCGTGAGGCTGCGGCTGGCGCTCCACAGCAGTGCGTCAGCCGACGCGGCCAAGGCGGGCAGCTCGGTGGTCAACACAAACTGCTCGGGCAGTTGCAGCCAGGCATGGGCCTCGGGGGCATCGCCCAGGGCCTGGTCCAGCACTTGCAGCACGCCCGCCCCCAGGCGCCGCGCCACGCCCGCGCGCGGCAGCGCCCGCAGCGCCCCCCAGGTGCGGCACCCCATGCGCTCCAGGCTGGCCACATGGGGGCGCAGCGCCGTCAGCGTGTGCAAAGGCAGGTTCTCTGCACTGCCCTGCGGCGGGCAGGGGCGCCCTGCCAATGCCATGCGCAGCCTGGCCTGAGCGACCAGAGCGGTGGGGCCTGTGCCCCACACAGTCGGTGCATGGGGCACCGGGGCTGTGGTCGATCCAAAGGAATGGGCAGGTTCTTCAGTGCTGCGGACGGGTGGAGGGGCAACGCCCTCCCCTTCGCATCGGGCCGACGCATCGGCCCAGGCTTGCAGCACCAGTGACTGCAGCGCATCGCGCCCGCCCCACAGGCGTTCGGTGGTGGACACCTCCAGCAACACCGCCTCGCCATCGGCCAGCGCCACACGCGGCGTGAAACGCAAGGCCCACCAGCCGGCGGCGGCGTTCAGCACTCCGGTATTTCTATCCGTGCCTGTACCCGCCAAGGCGGCGGCCTCATCGCACCAGGGCAATGGCAGGGCGATCCAGTGCATGCCTGCTCCCTTCTGGCCGGCCTCCGGGTCGGCCTCCTGGCTCGCCTACGGGGTGGACTGGAGGCTGGACCTGGGACACATGGCACGCTAGCGAACCCGCCAAGGCCCCGGCCACATGGGCGGCTGCGGCCTGGCGCCCCGCCACCTGGGCAATGGCGGCCTCTTGCGCAGCGCGGCGCCGCTCGGCCTGTGCCACCAGCACCTGCGCCAGCTGAGGGTGGCAGCCCGGCAGTTGGAGCGCCTGCGCCAGCGGAGGCCCCCGGCGCTTGAGGATCTGCACCTGCATGCCGGGGGCTGCTGCGGCATCCCCTGGCAAAGCCAGCCCCTGCACCTGCAGCCGCAATTGGGCCGGCGACGCCTGAGACACCCGCGATGCAGGCCCTGGGGCATCGACCGGACGAAACACCCACAACAATTGCTGCTGCTGGGCCGCCGCCAGTTGCAACCGCCGCAAGGCGGCAGGCTGCGCCTGGGGCAGCCAGGCCATGACGGCCAGCACGCCCTGGCAGCGCAGCGCCTGCTCGGCCGCCCACAAGGCGACCATGGGCGAGTCGGCATGCACCACACACACCCGCTCTGCCCGCAACCCCTGCGACTGCAGGGCCGGGCCAAAAGGCTCGCGCGGCGGCGCCACCAGCACCACCGCCCCGCTCTGCCGGGCCGTGGCCTGCACCAGTGCGGGCAGCACCAGTTGCCATTCATGCAAACCTGCCAGGGGCTGCAGCACTTCGCTCAGGGCCCCCACAGGCCAGCCGCCGCCCGGCAGYTSSGCRTCCAGCGCRGCATGGCCCGAAGGCAATACGCGCTGCGCGCTGGCCCCCAGCGCGTCGGCATGCCACACCCCAGGCACGGGGATGGGCAAATCGGACGCAACCCGCAAAGAGGGGCGTGGCGCAGGCATGGTGGTGGGAGAAGTTGAGGCAACACGAATACTGTAAATATAACCAGTATTTTGCCGAATGGGTGAACCTGGCAGCGAAGACCCACCAAGGACGTCGGTATGAGGAGGCCGACGCAGGCAAGGGCTTGCTCACACTATTTTTGCCAGTGCGAAGGCCTCCCTGCCACGCCAATCCAGGTGCGCGACGACGCCAAGGCCGGGGCCCTGGCGAGGTCAATCCGAAAGTCTGCTTACAGCGTACGCATCGCCCAGTCGCACCAGTCCGCCACTGCCGCATCGGCAGGCGTGGCGCGGTCCGAGAGCTGAGGCCAGCGGCGGTGGCTGGCGTTCAGGATGCTTTGCAGCTGCCACAAGGCTTCGCGCCCCACCAGGGCGACCTCGGCCATGCCAATGGCGTCGCCTTGCAGCTGCGCCAGCAATTCCCCCTGGTGCCGGGGGTGTGAGCCCGCTTCGATCAGGGCTTTTTGCAACGCCATGAGGCGGGAATCGGTAAACGCAAAGGCAGTGCCCGCAGGAGACTTGGCCGCCGTGTCTGGAGGCAAGGCCGCCTTGAGTTGGTCCCAATAGGCAAAGGCTTCGGCCAGCAATTCGATCTGGCGGGGCGCATCGTTACCCAGGGGCATCAAGGCCGATTCACGGGCCACTTCCTCCTGCAGCAGCGGCAGGATGAACGCCACCAGTGCCGAAGGAAACTTGCGGTGATTGAGCCGCAGCACCAGCGACAGCCGCTGCGCGGGCATGTCGTCGTATTTCTCGTAGAAGGCAGCCACCACTTCGGCCAGTAGCAGGATGCGGCCCATGGGCGTGATATCCGCCCCTGGCAAGGCGCGTGGATAGCCGCTGCCGTCCATGCGCTCATGGTGCTCCAGCACAGCGACCTCGGCAGCGCGTGGGTAGGCCTGCGTGTCGCGGATCATGAGCATGGCCGAGATGGGATGGGCCACCAGGTGCTTGCGCCCTACCCCCACCACCTTGTGGTCCGGGTCGTCCCAGGCCGGGTCCATGTGCAGCACACCCAGGTCATGCAGCAGCGCAGCGGCCGCCACCGTGCTGCAATCGCGTTCGCTCAGCCCGCTTTTGACCGCCAGAAATACCGCCACGGTGGTCATCACCAGACTGTGCTGGAACAGCGTGGGCCGTTGGTCACGCATCACGGTGAGCTTGCAGGCCATGGCAGAAGGCAACGGCAGGGACCGCAGGGGAGCCAGCAACCGGGCACCTGAGCCCAGCGCCTCAGCCAGCATGGCGGGCAGGGTTTCCTGCTCGATCAGCGTCTGGCCCAGGGCCAGCAGCGCAGGCACGTCCACCGGGTTTTCGATGGACAGATGGCGGTCAATGGGCTCGCGCAGCTTGTGCTGCACCAGGCGGTCGTACAGACGGCTGTCGATGCGCGCGCCCTTCTCCACCAGCTTGATGCCGTTGTCGGTGTAGATGGCAGCACCTGCGACCACCGTACGCCGGTCGGCCATGTCGGTCAGCGCACGCAAGTAATGGGGACTGTCAGCGTCCTCGGCATCCGCTGAAAGAAGAATATCGGTCATGCAAGCAACACAAATCGTTACTTCGCACTATAGGGGGTTCTCTTGCGGGGCACTGACTCGCGTGACGCGATACCGACATGCAATCTTGATGCACATCAAGCAGCAGGCGCTGCTACCCGTGCTCGTTTTTTGCCGCATGGCAGAGATCACACGTCCGGATTCCCATGACCAAGACCTGGGCCCGCCCGGGCTCGCCGGGGTGAAAAAGCCCCCTGTCACCCCAATGTCATTGTCCCAAATAGGCGTCAGGGTTTTCATTCAACAATGTCGCCGATAGCCTGCTTTTTGGTGATCCCGGACAGTCAGGCTTGGGTAAACCCTGAAAAGTTCCGCGTTGATTGTTCACAATACTGGAACAGTTAGTTCGCGACCCGGTGGTTTTTCTCTGCACCCCACCGGCGTACAGTTCATCCCATCGATGAGCCGAACCCGCAAGGCGACTCACCGAACCCGGTCCCAAGCAGCTTTCTTTGTTTTTGGCGCTTTGTTCCGGTTTTTTGAGCCGCTTCTTTAACTTCAAGGATTTCCATCATGAACAACACCGCACGTTTCCTGTCTATCGCCGCTGTCGCCGCTTTCGCTTCTTTTGGTGCCCAGGCTGACGAAGCCGATGCTTCGCAGTTCGCCACCAAGTTCGAAACCAACCGCACCCGCGCTGAAGTGGCTGCTGAAGCCGCTACCGTGGCCCAGACCCGCTCGATCGAGCCCGCTGGTTCGCGTGTGGTGACCTACAAGTCCACGGCCGACCGCGCTGCCGTGCGTGCCCAGGCTGCTGAAGCAGTGCGTACCGGCCAGATTTCTTCGGGTGAGCGCGGCTGATTCACCAGGGGTGGCTGAATCTGCCGCCCTGGTTGCGCCGTATCTCTCAGTACCCAAGTCCTCTTTTTAGAATTTTCCGGAGTTTCACCATGAACAAGTCTGT
>NZ_JBGFFF010000085.1:0-21743 GCF_056175785.1 Acidovorax sp. LjRoot204 | reverse complement strand
CCCTGCAGCGATGTCGCCGGGCGGGGCTCCCGCGCCAGCACCGGCTTCGGCGGGTTGATCCGGTTGCAGGGCGATACCTCGGCGGGTGCCCGGTAGCGCAGGCGACAGCAAACTCTAGACACTGTCCGGGTTCACTCGCCTATAATTCACAAAAAGCACGATCGTTCTTTTTTGTGATTGTGCAGTCTGTGTGGTGGTTCCGTAGCGCTTTCGCTGCAGTGCGACATAGAATGTTCTAGTTTACGTAAACGTCAATTCAACCAACTCTCTAGGAGCCGCAGCAATGAAGGTCTTGGTCCCTGTCAAGCGCGTGGTGGACTACAACGTGAAGGTCCGCGTGAAGTCGGACAACACGGGTGTAGACATCGCCAACGTGAAGATGAGCATGAACCCCTTTGACGAAATCGCCGTTGAAGAGGCCGTGCGCCTGAAAGAAAAAGGCCTGGTGACCGAAGTCATCGCAGTCTCCTGCGGCGTGGCCCAGTGCCAGGAAACCCTGCGCACCGCCATGGCGATTGGCGCCGACCGCGCCATCCTGGTGGAAACCGACGTCGAACTGCAGCCCCTGGCAGTGGCCAAGCTGCTGAAGGCCCTGGTGGACAAAGAGCAACCCTCGCTCATCATCCTGGGCAAACAAGCCATCGACGACGACGCCAACCAGACCGGCCAGATGCTGGCGGCCCTGGCCGACCTGCCCCAGGCCACGTTCGCCAGCAAGGTCGAACTGGCTGCAGACAAGGTCAGCGTGACCCGCGAAGTGGACGGCGGCCTGGAAACCCTGCAGCTTTCGCTGCCCGCAGTGATCACCACCGACCTGCGCCTGAACGAGCCCCGCTACGTCACCTTGCCCAACATCATGAAGGCCAAGAAAAAGCAGCTCGATACCGTCAAGCCCGAAGACCTCGGTGTGGACGTGGCTCCGCGCCTGAAGACCCTCAAGGTGACCGAACCCGCCAAGCGCGGCGCAGGCATCAAGGTAGCCGACGTGGCCGCCCTGGTCGAAAAACTCAAGAACGAAGCGAAGGTGATCTAAATGTCGGTACTCGTTATTGCTGAACACGACAACGCGTCCATCAAGGGCGCCACGCTGAACACCGTCACGGCCGCAGTGGCCTGCGGTGGCGACGTGCACGTGCTGGTGGCCGGCCACAACGCCGGCGCTGCTGCACAAGCCGCCTCCAAAATAGCCGGTGTTGCCAAGGTCATCCACGCCGACGCCCCTGGCCTGGAACACGGCCTGGCAGAAAACGTCGCCGCCCAAGTGCTCGCCATCGCATCCAACTACAGCCACATCCTGTTCCCCGCGACTGCCAGCGGCAAGAACGTCGCCCCCCGCGTGGCGGCCAAGCTCGACGTGGCCCAGATCAGCGACATCACCAAAGTGACGCAACCGCAGGGTGCCTCTGGCACGGCCGATACGTTTGAGCGCCCCATCTACGCCGGCAACGCCATTGCCACCGTGCAAAGCCAAGATGCCGTCAAGATCATCACCGTGCGCACCACCGGCTTTGACGCCGCAGCCGCCACCGGTGGCAGCGCACAAGTTGAAACCGCCGCCGCCACGGCCGACGCCGGCAAGAGCAGCTTCGTGGGCAGCGAAATCGCCAAGAGCGACCGCCCCGAGCTGACCGCTGCCAAGATCATCGTCTCCGGTGGTCGTGCGCTGGGCAGCAAGGAAAAGTTCGACGAAGTCATGACGCCCCTGGCCGACAAGCTGGGCGCGGCGCTCGGTGCCAGCCGCGCGGCGGTGGACGCAGGCTACGCGCCCAACGACTGGCAAGTGGGCCAGACGGGCAAGATCGTGGCACCGCAGTTGTATGTGGCTGCCGGTATCTCGGGTGCTATCCAGCACTTGGCGGGGATGAAGGATTCGAAGGTGATCGTGGCGATCAACAAGGACCCTGAGGCGCCGATCTTCAGCGTGGCTGACTATGGGCTGGAAGCGGATCTGTTCACGGCTGTGCCTGAACTGGTCAAGGCCGTCTGAGCCCCGCAGATCACAGGCACAGCCCATTCGATGGGATCTGGATGCTTCTAAAAATATAGCTTTTGGCGCTTATTGGATGAGCGCTGTGGCTGTTTGATGCCTAAAAATCAGCAGGAGACAAAACCATGACCACATTCCTTTCCCGTCGCAGGCTTGTCCAGGCCACTGGCGCAGCGCTGGCCAGTGCGGCATTGCCAGCACTGGCCCAAACCAGTTGGCCCAGCCGCCCGATTCGCATCATCGTGCCGTACACGGCTGGCGGGTTTACCGACCAGATGGCGCGTCTGCTGACGGTAGGCCTGCAAAAGCAATTCGGTCAGCCGGTTGTCATCGACAACAAACCCGGTGCGAACAGCATCATCGGCGTGGATGCCGTCGCCAAGTCCGCCCCGGACGGTCACACCTTTGGTGTGGTCATTCCGGCCTTTACCGCCAACACCACGCTCTACCCCAAACTGCCCTACAACCCGCGCAAGGACCTGATGGGCGTGTCGCTGCTGGGTGTTTCTCCGTTGGTGGCGGCGGTGGCGCCCAATGCACCGTTCAAGACGGTGAAAGAACTCGTGGCCTATGCCAAGGCCAACCCTGGCAAGGTGAGTTTTGCCTCATCAGGCACAGGCTCTGCCGCGCACMTGACCAGCGAGCTGCTCAAGTCACTGACCAAGACCTTCATGGTCCACATTCCCTACCGCGGCGCAGCCCCGGCGTTGACGGACTTGCTCGGCGGCCAGGTGCCCTTGTTCCTCGACCCTCCGCCCAACCTGATCCAGCCTGCCAAGGCAGGCCGCATCACCCTCATCGGCGTAGCCAGCGAAAAGCGCTTGCCCATGTTGCCTGACGTGCCGACCTTCATCGAGCAAGGCGTGCCCGGCATGCTGGGCAGTACCTGGGCCAGCATGATTGCACCCGCAGGGACGCCGCGCGACATCGTCAAGCGCATGTCGGACGCCGTGAACGCCATCATCCAGAGTGATGAAACCAAGGCCAAACTCGACACCATGGGCACCTTTGGTGAAGGCACCACGCCCGAGGCGTGCGACGCTTTTCTTGCGGCCGAAACGACCAAGTGGGGCAAGGTGATCCGCGACGCGGGTGTCACGCTGGACTGAGAAGGCGTGCGCCGGCCTGGCCTGATGGCCAGGATTTACGCGTACCGCTTGGCCCGCAGGTTTTCCTTCATCTGCTGCAGGATCGGCTGCAGCGAGCTGCCGATGCGCAGCGCCACGCAGGTGGCCAGCACGTCGATGATGAGCAAGTGCATGAGGCGCGACACCATGGGGCTGTAGCGGTCGTAGCCCTCGGGGTGGTCGGCCGCCAGATGGATCTGGCAGGTGCTGGCCAGGGGCGAGCCGCTGGCGGTGATGACGATGGTGGTGGCGCCGTTGCGGCGGGCGATGTCGGCGGCGTCCATCAGGTCGCGGGTGCGGCCCGAGTTGGAGATGATCACTGCGCAGTCGCCTGGCCCCAGCAGGGTGGCGCTCATCACCTGCATGTGGCCGTCGCTGCTGGCAATCGAGGTCACGCCCAGGCGAAAGAACTTGTGCTGCGCGTCCTGTGCCACGATGCCCGAGTTGCCCACACCGTAGAACTCGATGCGCTTGCCTTTCTTCCACGTGTCGGCAATGGCCTCGGCCGCACGTTCGATGGCCACGGTGCTGGCCGCGTTGCGGTATTGCAGGAACGCTGCCACGGCGTTGTCCACCACCTTTACCAGAACGTCACCGGTCTTGTCGTCGGCATCCACACTGCGGTGGATGAAGGGCACGCCTTCGCTCACACTGCCTGCCAGCTTGAGCTTGAAGTCCGCCAGCCCGTCGTAACCCATGCTGCGGCAAAAGCGCACCACGGTGGGCTTGCTCACATGCGCGCGCTCGGCCAGCTCGCGCACGGGCAGGCGGGCGAAGGTGCGGGGGTCGGTCAGCACCAGCTTGGCCACGCGCTGTTCGGCGGGGGCCAGCGAGGGCAGGGAGGCGGTGATGCGGTCGAGCATGTCAGTCTGTGAAGGCAGGGCAGGCTGCGCAGGGGGCCTTGGAAGGGGCTTGGGTGGACGCTTCATCCACCGGCTGTGCGCGCGGTGGTGGGGCCATCTGCGTTTAATGTAACTCGGTTCCCAAAGGTATGGGGCCCGCGCAATCCCTGCCTTTCAACCTGCTTGCACGGGGCCTGGGCGTTTCCCCCCTGGCCCGGGCGGGCCCTGCACGCATAGCATCCTCCACCACGTTATCCAGATACTGAGGAGCCTTCCATGCGCAAACCCTTGCTGACAAAACTTCTGGCCGGTGCGGCCCTTGTGGCCGCTGCATCGGGCAGCTGGGCCCAGGGCCAGGTCAACATCATCTGCTCCGTGCAGGCCGAGTGGTGCAACCTGATGTCCACGGTGTACGCCAAGACCACCGGCACCAAGGTCAACATGACGGCCAAGGGATCGGGCGAGGCGCTGGCGCAGCTCAATGCCGAGCGCGCCAACCCCAAGACCGACATCTGGTTTGGCGGTACGGGCGACCCGCACCTGCAGGCGGCCGAACAGGGCCTGACGCTCGAATACAAGTCGCCCCAGCTCGCGCAGCTCTACCCCTGGGCGCAAAAGCAGGCGGCGGATTCCAAGTACCGGACGGTGGGCGTGTACCTCGGCCCGCTGGGCTTTGGCTACAACAAGGAGTTGCTGGCCAAGCGCAAGCTCAACCCGCCCCAGTCGTGGGCCGACCTGCTCAAGCCCGARTWCAAGGGCGAGRTSCAGATGGCCAACCCCGCATCSAGCGGCACSGCCTACACCATGATCGCCACGCTGGTGCAGMTSATGGGCGAGGAMAAGGCGTTTGAATACCTCAAGGCCCTGCACCCCAACATCAGCGCGTACACCCGTTCAGGCACGGCGCCTGTCAAGGCGGTTGCACGCGGCGAGACCACGGTGTCCGTGAGCTTCGTGCACGACGTGACCACCGAGGCGGTCAATGGCTTCCCTGTGGGCTCGGTCACACCTTCTGAAGGTACTGGCGCCGAGGTGGGCTCCATGAGCATCGTCAAGAACGGCCCCAACACCGAGGCCGCCAAGAAGTTCTACGAATGGGCGCTCACGCCGGGTGGTCAGCAGTTTGGCCTGGCGGCCAAGCAGTTCCAGCTGCCCAGCAACACGCAGGTGCCCAAAGACCCGCGCATGACCGATCCGGCCAAGATGAAGCTCATCAACTACGACTACGCCAAATACGGCGCCAGCGCCGAGCGCCGCCGCCTGATTGCGCGCTGGGAAAAAGACGTGCAAAACGCAACGCGCTAAGGGGTGGTGGTGTCGGCAGCAGCGGCGGCGCACGCAACCCTTCGGACCAGGACTCCCGGTGCCTCGGTCAACCGGCCCCTGTGGGTCTGGCTGGCCATGGGGGTACTGGGGYACCTGGTGTTCCCCTGGTATGCACAGCAGGACGCCAATGGCCTGCTGGCGGTGGGCCAGGTCTTCAGCAGCGAGCAGGCCGCCAATGGGCTGATGCAGGCGGCCTTGTTCGGGCGCCCCTGGCTGTGGCTGGGCCTCGCCGGGCTGGTGGTGGCGGGCCTGGGGGCGTGCCTGCCCGCCGGGCGCAAGCAGGGTGCCCTGCTGGTGGCGGGGGGTGCACTGGGGCTGGCGGCCCTGCTGCTCAGCGGCTTTGCGATTGGCGCGCGCGGCTGGGCGTTTGAATGGATGAACAACAGCCTGGGTGAACTGGGCGCGCGCCAGCCCGGCATGGGCTGGGGCGGGTTTGTGGTGCTGTCGGCGCTGCTGGTGCTGCTGTCTTTCGGGGTGGCGCGGCGGGGCTTCTTCAAGGGCGACCTGTTCGTGGCTGCGGCAGTGGTGGGCTGTGGCAGCCTGCTCGCGCTGTTCATCGTGTTCCCGGTGCTCAAGGCGCTGTCGGCTGCGTTTTTTCTGGAGGACGGCCCGTTCTCGCTGGCCGTGGTGTGGGAGCGCATTGCGCACGAGCGCAACTTCAGCCTGTCGTGCCTGGCGGGCGGCCAGCGCTGCGGTGTGGCCTGGAACACGCTGTTCCTGGGGCTAATGACCGCCACCAGCACCACGCTGCTGGGCACCTTCATGGCGCTGATGGCCGAGCGCGCCTCGCGCCGCTATGCGCGGCCGCTGAACATCGTGGCGCTGCTGCCCATCATCACGCCGCCGTTTGTGGTGGGCCTGGGGCTCATCCTGCTGTTCGGCCGTGCGGGGGTGTTCAATCAGTTTCTGGAATACGCGTTTGGCATCACGCCGTCGCGCTGGTTCTACGGCTGGCTGGGCGTGTGGGTGGCGCAGACCTTTGCCTTCACACCCATTGCTTTCATGATCATGCGCGGCGTGGTGCAAGGCGTGGCCCCTAGCCTGGAGGAGGCCGCGCAAACGCTGCGTGCCAGCCCGCACCGCACCTTCATGACCGTGACCCTGCCGCTGCTCAAGCCGGGCCTGGCCAATGCSTTCCTGGTSGGCTTCATCGARAGCATKGCSGACTTCGGCAACCCCATCGTGGTGGGCGGGCAGTTCTCGGTGCTGTCCACCGAAATCTTCTTTGCCATCGTGGGTGCGCAGTATGACCAGGGCCGTGCCGCGTCGCTGGCCTGGATCCTCACGTTCTTTGCGCTCACCGTGTTCGCCATCCAGCGCGGCTTGCTGGGCAAGCAGAACTTCACCACCGTATCGGGCAAGGGTGATGCAGGCATTGCCATGCCGCTGCCCACCGGTGTGCGCCGCGTGGTGCACTCCATTGCACTGCCCTGGATGGCGTTCACCCTCATCGTGTACCTGTTTGCACTGGCCGGTGGCTTTGTGCAGACCTGGGGGCGTGACTACACCATCACGCTGGCGCACTTTCGCACGGCGTTCAGTGTGGAATGGGGCGAGTTTGGTGTGGTGTGGGCGGGCACCGCGTGGAACTCGTTTTTCACCACGCTCAAGCTCGCCGCCATCTCGGCGCCGCTCACGGCCACGCTGGGCATCGGCATTGCGTGGCTGCTGGCGCGCACCGAGTTCCGGGGGCAGGGCGCGTTCGAGTTTGCAGCGCTGCTGGCTTTTGCCATTCCCGGCACGGTGCTGGGCGTGAGCTACATCCTGGCKTTCAACGTGCCGCCGTTCGAGCTSACGGGCACCGCSCTCATCATCGTGCTGTGCTTCATGTTCCGTAACCTGCCGGTGGGCGTGCGTGCGGGCACGGCGGCGTTCAAGCAGCTGGACCGGTCGCTGGATGAAGCGTCCGTGATGCTGCGCGCAGGCAGCGTGCAGACGCTGCGCCACGTGGTGCTGCCGCTGCTCAAGCCCGCGCTGGTGGCGGCACTGGTCTACAGCTTTGTGCGTGCCATCACCACCGTGAGCGCGGTGATCTTCCTGGTCACGGCCGAGAACGAGCTGGCCACCACCTACATCATCGGCCGCGTGGGCAATGGCGACTATGGCGTGGCGCTGGCGTACTGCACGGTGCTCATCGTCCTTATGTCGGCCTCCATCGGACTCATTCAGCTGCTGGTGGGTGACCGCAAACTGGGCCGCCGTGGAGCCGCTCCCGCTGCGCACTGACCCCTCTGACAAAAAAGAAAACACGCCATGAACAACAATGACGCGGGCATCGTGTTCCGCAACATCACCAAGCGCTACGGCAGCGACAGCAGCGCGGCCCTGGCCGTCAAAGGCATCAGCTTTGAGGTGCCGCGCGGCACGCTCACCACCATCCTCGGCCCCTCGGGCTGCGGCAAGACAACCACCTTGCGCATGATCGCGGGGCTGGAATCGCCCACTTCGGGCGAGATCTTCATCGCAGGCCAGGACGTGACCACGCTGGGCCCCGCGCAACGCAATGTGAGCATGATGTTCCAGAGCTACGCGCTGTTCCCGCACATGAATGTGGTGGAGAACGTGATGTACGGCCTGCGCATGTCGGGCCAGCCCAAGGAGCAGGCGCGCACCAAGGCCGTGGAGGCGCTGCGCGGCGTGGGCCTGGTGGGCTATGACGACCGCCTGCCCAGTGAACTCTCGGGCGGGCAGCAGCAGCGTGTGGCCCTGGCCCGTGCGCTGGTGCTGGAGCCCGAGGTGCTGCTGTTTGACGAGCCCTTGTCCAACCTCGACGCCCGTCTGCGCCGCGAGATGCGTGAAGAGATCCGTGCGCTGCAGCAGCGCCTGTCGCTCACGGTGGCCTACGTCACGCACGACCAGGCTGAGGCCATGGCGGTGAGCGACCAGATCATCGTGATGAACCAGGGCCTGATTGCGCAAAAGGGCTCGCCCCGCGCGCTGTATGAAACCCCGCACAGCGAATTCGTCGCGGGCTTCATGGGCGAGGCCATGCTGTTCCCGGCCGTGGCCGACGCTGACGGCACAGTGGCGCTCGGCCCACTGGTGTTGCGCCCCCGCATGGCGGTGAAGAGCGGCCCGGTGAAGGTGGCGGTGCGCCCTGAGGCCTGGCGCATTCACCGCCAGGGCGAAGGCCTGCTGCCCGCGCGGCTGGACAAGCGGGCCTACCTGGGCGCCGTGTACGAATACACCTTCGAGACCGCGCTGGGCCATATTTTTGTGGTGTCGTCCGACCTGGACGATGTGCTGGCTGTGGGCGACGCGGTGCAGCTGAGCCTGGGTGCCCACGGCGTATCAGTGGTTGGTAGTACCGAAGGCGCCCGGACCAATGCGGAATAATGGCGCCATGACGAACCAACTCGACGCCCTCAAACAGTTCACCACCGTGGTTGCCGACACCGGCGACTTTCTGCAACTGGCCCAGTTCCGTCCGCAGGACGCCACGACCAATCCCTCGCTGATCCTCAAGGCGGTGCAAAAGCCCGAATACGCACCGCTGCTCAAGGACACCGTCGCCAAATGGCAAGGGCGCGCGATGGACGAGGTGATCGACCGCCTGCTGGTGCGTTTTGGCTGCGAGATCCTGACCCACGTGCCCGGCCGTGTTTCCACCGAAGTGGACGCCCGCCTGAGCTTTGACACCAGCGCCACCGTCACGCGCGCCGAGCGCATCATCGAGCTGTACCAGGCAGAAGGCATCCACATCGACCGCGTGCTCATCAAGATCGCAGCCACGTGGGAAGGCATCCAGGCGGCCGCCCAGCTGGAGCGCAAGGGCATCCACACCAACCTCACGCTGCTGTTCTCTTTTGCCCAGGCCGTGGCCTGCGGCCAGGCCAAGGTGCAGCTGATCTCGCCCTTTGTGGGCCGTATTTACGATTGGTACAAAAAGCAGGCAGGCGCGAGCTGGGACGAGGCCGCGCGCGCGGGCGCCAACGACCCGGGCGTGCAGTCGGTCACGCAGATCTACAACCACTACAAGCGTTTCGGCATCGCCACCGAGGTGATGGGCGCGAGCTTCCGCAATGTGGGGCAGATCACGGCGCTGGCCGGGTGCGACCTGTTGACCATTGCGCCCGAGCTGTTGGCGCAGCTGGCTGCGAGTGATGCACCGTTGCAGCGGGCGTTGGATGCAGAGGCTGCCAAGGGCATGGACTTGCCTGCGGTGAACTATGACGAGGCGGGGTTCCGGTTTGCGCTGAATGAGGATGCGATGGCGACCGAGAAGCTGGCTGAGGGGATTCGGGCGTTTGCGGTGGATGCTGTGAAGCTGGAGAAGCTGATCCTCGCGGCTTGAGGTTTGTTTTTGTATTGGGGCGGCTGGTGCCTGGGGTGCAGGTGCTGGCCGCTTTTGTTTTTGGGTATTCGCAAGGCTACTTGCTTATCAGGTGGTGTGCCTGGTTTGAGTGCGGAGGCCGGGAGTCGCCCGGCTTGCGAGTAACTTTCTTTTGCTTCGCCAAAAGAATGTCACCAAAGAAAAGGCGACCCCCAGTCTGCGACCCCGGCGCTTCGCTCCGGGGCAAACCTGCGGCGGGGTGGTTGTGGGGTGCGCCGTGGAACTCGCTTTGCGCTGCGCGCGCCGCTCAGACATCCACGGCGAGTCAGTTGACGAGGCATGGGCGCTCCGACGCCCATGCTCACCCCACAACCGCCCCGCCGTAGGCACAGCCAGCAGGGGGTGGACAGCCGAACATCCAAACATCCAAACATCCAAACATCCAAACAACCGAACAACCGAACAACCGAACAACCGAACAACCGAACAACCGAACAACCGAACAACCGAACAGCCGAACAGCCGAACAGCCGAACAGCCGAACAGCCGAACAGCCGAACAGCCGAACAGCCGAACAGCCGAACAGCCGGACATCCATTCGGGCCATTGCTGCGCTCGGCCGTGCCTGCGCAGCGCGTGGCGCTTACGCCCGCGAGACGGGGCCGAGCGCAGCGCAGCGAAGCAATGGCCCGTGTGGATGTCYRTTTTTGGGTTCCCTTCTGCGCGTGCCGAAGGACACACGCACTTCGTGCRCTGACTTGCCGCAGTTGTTTGAACGGAGCGCGTAGCGCGCAGTGAGTTCTGCGGCGCACCCTCTGTGCGAGCATCGCAGGYTGCCCGTAGCGCAGCGAAGGGACGCGCGCAGTAGGGTCGCCCTTTCTTTGGTGACTTTCTTTCGGCGACGCGAAAGAAAGTTACTCGCACGCCGGGCGACTCCCGGCCTCCGCCCTCAGTGCCGGCATGCCATTCGATGAGCACAAGCCCCCAAGACTGAGCGTGAAAAAAACGCATCAAACCGTCAACGTCTGCCGGAAATCTCCCGTCCGGAAGTGCTGAAGATCACTATAAAAATCATAGCTGCCAAGACATGAAGCACTAGCGCACCCAGCCAAAATCACCAGAAACTCACCCCGCAGGCAGCCGCATCCCCACCCGCAACCCCTTCGGCACCACCCCTTCCGCCACCGTCCGCCCCCCGTGCCGCAGCGCGATCTCTTCGACTATCGACAGCCCCAGCCCACAGCCGCCCGCCTTGTCCGACCCGCGCCAGAACCGCGCAAACAGATCGCCCAGATGCTCCGCCGGCACGCCCGGTCCATCGTCCTCCACGACCAGCAGCGCCCAATGCCCGGGCTCTTCATGGCCCACGCGCACCGTCACCGTGGCGCCGGGGCCCGCGTAGTGCAGCGCGTTGTCGATGAGGTTGTTCAACGCCTCGCGCAGCAGCAGCGGGTGGCCCTGCGCGGGCAGGTGGTCCACACCCTCGTAGCCCAGGTCCATGCCCTGGGTCAGGGCGCGGGCGGCCCATTCGCGGGCCACCTCGCGGGCCAGGGCGGCGAGGTCGATGGACTGCATCTCCACGTTTGACTCCGAGCGCGCCAGTTGCAGCAGCTGGTGCACCAGGTGCGCGCTGCGTTGCGCGGCCGACAGCACCTTTTGCAGGCGGGCCTGCACTGCGGGTTCGTGGCTTTCGTGCAGGGCCAGTTCGGTCTGGCCGATCAGGCCGGCGAGCGGCGTGCGCAGCTGGTGGGCAGCGTCGTTCAGAAACCGCTTTTCCTTTTGCTGGCCACGCGCCACGGTCTCCAGCAGGCGGTTGATGGTGCTGGCCAGCGAATGCACTTCCTGCGGTGCTGAGGTCAGCTCAATGGGCGGCAGCGGCGTGGTGCCCGTGTGGGGCTGCGCGCCTGCGCGCTCAATTTGCGCCTCCAGGCGCTTGAGGGGTTGCAGGCCGCGCAGCACGCCGGCGTACACCACGGCACTCAGGGCCAGGCCCATCAGGCCCATGGGGAACACCATGCGCTCCAGCAGTTCCTGCGCAATGCGCTCGCGCACCGTGAGGCTCTGGGCCACCTGCACGCGCAGGCGCTGGCGGGTGGAGGCGGTGCCGTAGTCCACATCGAGCAAGGCCACGCGCACCGGTTTGTCATCCACCCGTGCCTGGTACAAAAACGCCTCGCCCACAGCCACATCAACCTGGGCGGGCGGTGGCGGCAGCTGCGCGTTGCCCAGCAAAAAGCGGCCGGGCGGAGACGACACCATGTAGGTGATGCGGTCGGCCGGGTCCTGCTCCAGGATGTCCTGCGCGGCCTTCGGAAAGTCCACCAGCAGCCCATCGCCAATCGGCTTGATCTGCCGCGCCAGCGCCCGCACCGACTGGGTCAGCGTCTGGTCAATGCCCTTCTCGCCGTTCTGCAGCGCAATGCGCCACGCCAGAAACCCACCCGACAACCACAGCACCAGCTGCGGCAGCAGCAGCCACAGCAGCAGCTTGCGTTGAAGAGAAACACCCGGGACGTGACGCATGAATGGCCGTAAAAATTAAACGGCGCGCGTCTTGCAACTGGCGCGACCAAGGCCAGTGCCGCCGCGCAAGGGCCGCCCCGCCGCGCTGGCGGCGTCCCCCCCACGGGGGGAAGATGCGTAGCATCTCAGGGGGGGCTTCATGGCTTGTTCAGCATGTACCCCAGCCCCCGGATATTGCGGATCACCAGGTTGGACTGGTCGAGCTTCTTGCGCAGGCGGTGCACATACACCTCCAGTGCATTGGAGTTCAGCGGGGCGGCGGTTTGGCCGGGCTCGGGCGGGCTGGCGCGCCAGGCGGCCAGCACGTCGTCGCGCGTGACGACTTCGCCACAGCGGTGGGCCAGCAGCTCCAGCAGCTCCCACTCGCGCTGGGTCAGCTCCAGCAGGTCGCCATTCAGGGCCGCGGCATGGCTGGCGTGGTCCAGCACCAGCGGGCCGATGGTGGTGCTGGCAACACCCGCCGCGCTGCTGGCCTGGGTGAAGGCGGGCTGGCGCGCGCGGCGCAGCATGGCCTGCAGGCGGGCCTGCAGCTCCTGCATGTTGAAGGGCTTGGTGATGTAGTCGTCGGCCCCGGCGTTCAGCCCCAGCACGCGGTCGTCGACGCCGTCGCGGGCGGTGAGGATCAGCACGGGCAGGCCGGCAATGTGTGCACGGGCCCAGGTCAGCAATTCCATGCCGTCGGCGCCGGGCAGGCCCAGGTCCAGGATGATGCCGTCCACCGCCTGCGTCTGCAAAAGCGCCATGGCCTGCGCCACGCTGCTGGCGGTGCAGACGCTGTAATCGAGTTGCTTGAGCTGGCCGGTGAGAGCGTCGAGCAGGAGGGCGTCGTCTTCGACAATCAGTATCGTGGCCATGGATTGAGCATAACAAAGGCCCCTGCAACGGGCCCTCTGTGGGGCCGCTGCGACTCTCAGGGAAAGCCCTGAGAATTAAATTAATTATTGTAATTAAAGTACCGACTGCGCTGAACGGCACCGGTATCACGGCGCAGCAACGGGTTCTGAAAACAACGTCGAGGAGACAAGGGTATGTGGAAGATGACAAAGATCGCCGCACTGGCGGTGGGCCTGGCGGCCGCGATGTCTGCCAGCGCGGGGGAGGTCGAGGTCCTGCACTACTGGACATCGGGCGGCGAGGCCAAGTCGGCCGCCGAGCTCAAGAAGATCATGCAGTCCAAAGGCCACACCTGGCGCGACTTTGCCGTGGCGGGCGGCGGTGGCGACAGCGCCATGACGGTGCTCAAGAGCCGCGTGATCTCGGGCAACCCGCCCTCGGCCGCCCAGGTCAAGGGCCCGGCCATCCAGGAATGGGCGTCCGAAGGCGTGCTGGCCAATGTCGATGCGCTGGCCAAGACCGAGAAGTGGGACGACGTGCTGCCCAAGGTGGTCGCCGACGTGATGAAGTACAAGGGCAGCTACGTGGCTGCACCGGTCAACGTGCACCGCGTGAACTGGCTGTGGGCCAGCTCCGATGCGCTCAAGAAGGCTGGCGTTGCCAGCATGCCCAAGACCTGGGACGAGTTCTTTGCCGCTGCCGACAAGCTCAAGGCCGCAGGCCTGGTCCCCGTTGCCCATGGCGGTCAGAACTGGCAGGACTTCACGACCTTTGAATCCGTGGTGCTGGGCGTGGGCGGTGCCAAGTTCTACCAGGACGCACTGGTCAAACTGGACGACAAGGCCATCAACAGCGACACCATGAAGAAGTCGCTGGAGACCTTCCGCCGGATCAAGACCTACACCGACCCGGGCGCTCCCGGCCGCGACTGGAACCTGGCCACGGCCATGCTCATTCAGGGCAAGGCGGGCTTCCAGCTGATGGGCGACTGGGCCAAGGGTGAGTTCATCGCGGCCAACAAGGCGCCGGGCAAGGACTTCCAGTGCGCAGCGGCACCGGGCACGGCCAACGCGTTCACCTTCAACGTGGACTCGTTCATCCTGTTCAAGCTCAAGGACGCAGCAGCGCAGAAGGCGCAGAGCGACCTGGCCAGCTCCATCATGAGCCCTGAGTTCCAGGAGGTGTTCAACCTCAACAAGGGCTCGATCCCTGTGCGCACCGGACAGAAGATGGACAAGTTTGACGACTGCGCCAAGCTGTCCAGCAAAGACTTTGCCGACACTGCCAAGAGCGGTGGCCTGGTGCCCAGCGTGGCCCATGGCATGGCGATTGCGCCTGCCACCGAAGGGGCGATCAAGGATGTCGTCAGCCAGTTCTGGAACGACGACAAGGTGAGCGTCGCCGACGCCATGAAGAAGATCGCGGCCGCCGCGAAGACCAAGTAAGCCGTGTACGACACACGCACCCGCACGCACTAAAACCAACCCCAGAGGGATCCCATCATGAAGACAAGAAACCGCCTCACGGCGGTGGCTTTGGCCGCCGCATGCGCGAATGGCGCCTTTGCTATGGACATAGCAGGCTTTGAGTTCAACGGCTACTCCCGCGGTGGCCCGGTGTTCAACCACTCCGACGGCGTCAAGGGCAACCTGACGCTGGGCGGCGAGCTGCAGAAATACCGCCTGGGCAACGAAGGCGACAACGGCATCGAAGTCAACTTTGCCAAGGGCTTCGAGGCCGGCGGCATCAACTGGAAGGTGAACTACATGCCCGCCAAGTGGGGCAGTGGCGACATCAGCACCGAACAGGCGTTTGTGGAAATGAGCGGCTTCTCGTTCTCGCCCGAAGCCAAGTTCTGGGTGGGCCAGCGCCGCCTGCGGATCCAGGACGTGCACATCGTCGACTACTTCCTGCTGAACTACGGCGACAACATCGGTGCCGGTGTGACCGACGTGCCTGTGGGCGGCATGAAGCTGGGCGTGGGCGTGTTCTCTGGCGACAAGTTTGACGGCGGATTGCCCAACAACGTGAAGGCACACCGCATCAACGCCGACCTGTCTGAGATCAACACCAACCCCGGCGGCAAGCTGCGGGTGCTGCTGACCGCCGTTGGCGGCAAGAACCAGGTGGGTGGCGGCTCCGGCTCTGGCATCTCGTTGATGCACACACAAAAGGAGTTCCTGCTGCCCAGCATCAGCAACACGCTGTATTTGCAGACATCGCGCGGCCATGCCCGCATCGACGGGGAGTTTGAAGCCATCGAGGGCACCAGCGCAGGCAAGCGCGCCACCCGCATTGCCGACTCCATCAACTGGCAAAGCGGCCCGTTTGGCGGCCAGGCCCTCATTGGCTACCAGACCAACAAGGCTGACCTGACCGGCGTGGAGACCAAGGACTTCTCGCTGGGCGGCCGTGGCTCGTACGCGTTCACCAAGAACTTCAAGGGCCTGGTTGAGCTGTCCACTACCACCCGCAAGGGCAGTGGTCCGGACCAGCGCCTGTCCAAGGTCACGCTGGCGGGTGCCCTGGCACTGAATGAAGACTTCTGGTCGCGTCCTGAGCTGCGTCTGTATGTGACCAAGGCCAACTGGAACCAGGCGGCGGCTGTGGCCAACGCAGGCACCTTTGGCGCCAATGGCAAGACCTCGCGCACGCTGGTGGGCGTGCAGTACGAGGTGTGGTGGTAAGAGGGAGAGAGTGAGTAGCGAGTTAGTTTGAGGTAGACACTTTGTTCATTGGGGGGTGCTCCGTGCGCACCCCCCTTTTTTCATGTGACACAAAGTGAATGTGTGAATGAGTGAAACGGTGATTCTGTGACTGATCGAGACACCGCGTACCGCGCGCGCAGCGTGTGCAGTGCGTACGCAAGAGAGATTCGCAAGCAATGAAGAATTCCTTTGAAACCTGGCTGCCCAGGCTGGTGGTGACCCCGGCGTTTGTGCTGGGTTTTGCCTTCATCTATGGCCTCATGGTGTGGAACGGCGTGCTCAGCCTCACCGCATCGCGCATGCTGCCCAACTACGAATGGGCGGGCCTGGCGCAGTACGAGCGCCTGTGGGAGATGGACCGCTGGTGGGTCGCCCTGAAGAACCTGGGCATTTTTGGCGTGGGCTATGTGGGCGGATCGCTGGTGATTGGTGTGGTGCTGGCCGTGCTGCTGGACCAGAAGATCCGCGCCGAGGGCGCGCTGCGCACCATCTACCTGTACCCCATGGCGCTGTCGTTCGTGGTGACCGGCACGGCCTGGAAGTGGCTGCTGAACCCCGGCCTGGGCATCGAAAAGATGGTGCGCGACTGGGGCTTCACGAACTTTGAATTTGGCTGGCTGGTGGACACCGAGATGGCGATCTACTGCGTGGTCATCGCCGGCATCTGGCAAAGCGCCGGGTTTGCTATGGCGCTGTTTCTGGCCGGGCTGCGCGGCATTGACGACAGCATCATCAAGGCCGCGCAGGTCGATGGTGCCTCGCTGCCGCGCATCTACTGGCGCATCGTGCTGCCCGCGCTGCGGCCGGTGTTTTTCTCCACGCTCATGGTGCTGTCGCACCTGGCCATCAAGAGCTTTGACCTGGTGATGGCGCTGACCGCGGGTGGCCCCGGTTTTGCCACCGATGTGCCCGCCACCTTCATGTACACCATGTCGTTCTCGCGCGGGCAGATTGGCCTGGGCGCGGCCAGCGCCACCATGATGCTGGCCACTGTCGCGGCCCTGGTGATTCCTTACCTTTACAGCGAACTGCGGAGCAAACCCCATGACCGCTAAGCCCTCTGTTTTTCCGTCCGTGGGTCGCCTGCTGGTCTATGGCGTGCTGGCCCTGGCCACCGCGTTCTTTCTGCTGCCGCTGTACGCCATGCTGGTCACCTCGTTCAAGGACGCAGAGGAGATCCGCAGCACCTCGCTGCTGGCACTGCCCGCTGCGCTGAACTGGTCGGCCTGGGGCACGGCCTGGCAGAGCGCCTGCACGGGCGTGGACTGCAACGGCCTGCGCCCGTTTTTCTGGAACTCGGTGGCCATGGCCGTGCCGGCCGTGCTGATCTCCACCGTGTGGGGCGCGCTCAACGGCTATGTTCTGAGCCTGTGGAAGTTTCGCGGCAGCGACACGCTGTTTGGCCTGCTGCTGTTTGGCGTGTTCATGCCCTTCCAGGTCGTGCTGCTGCCCATGAGCCAGGTGCTGGGCTGGCTGGGGTTGTCCAGCTCCATCACCGGGCTGGTGCTGGTGCACTGCCTGGCCGGGCTGGCGGGTACCACGCTGTTCTTTCGCAACTACTACGCGGCCATCCCCAAGGAGCTGGTGAACGCCGCACGCATGGACGGCGCAAGCTTCTGGCAGATCTTCTGGCGCATCGTGCTGCCGCTGTCCACGCCCATCGTGATGGTCACGCTGATCTGGCAGTTCACCAACATCTGGAACGACTTTCTGTTCGGCGTGGTGTTCTCGGGCACCGAGTCCAAGCCCATCACCGTGGGCCTGAACAACTTGGCCAACACCAGCAGCAGTGTGAAGGCCTACAACGTGGACATGGCGGCCGCCATCATCGCGGGCCTGCCCACGATGGTGATCTATGTGCTGGCGGGTAAATTTTTTGTGCGCGGGCTGACGGCCGGCGCGGTGAAGGGATAAATCATGGCGTCATCACTCGACATTGCAGGCATCAACAAGCGCTTTGGCAAGGGCGACAAGAGCGTGGAGGTGCTGCGCAAGGTGGACATCCACGTCGCGCCCGGCGAGTTCCTCATCCTGGTCGGCCCCTCGGGCTGCGGCAAGTCCACGCTGCTCAACATCATTGCGGGGCTGGATGAGCCCACTGAGGGCGAGATCCGCATTGGCGGCAAGAACGTGGTGGGCATGCCCCCGCGCGACCGCGACATCGCCATGGTGTTCCAGAGCTACGCGCTGTACCCCACGCTGAGCGTGGCCGACAACATCGGCTTTGCGCTGGAGATGCGCAAGATGCCCAAGGCCGAGCGCCAAAAGCGCATCAACGAAGTGGCCGCCATGCTGCAGATCAGCCACCTGCTGGACCGCCGGCCTAGCCAGCTCTCGGGCGGCCAGCGCCAGCGTGTGGCCATGGGGCGGGCGCTGGCGCGCCAGCCGCAACTGTTCCTGTTCGACGAGCCGCTGTCCAACCTGGACGCCAAGCTGCGCGTGGAGATGCGCGCCGAAATCAAGCGCCTGCACCAGGCCAGCGGCATCACCAGCGTGTACGTCACACACGACCAGGTCGAGGCCATGACGCTGGGCTCGCGCATCGCGGTGATGAAGGGCGGTGTGGTGCAGCAGCTGGGCACGCCCGATGACATCTACAACCGCCCGGCCAATACCTATGTGGCGACCTTCATCGGCTCGCCCACCATGAACCTGCTGCGCGGCGCGGCCACGGGCGGGCAGTTTGGCATCCAGGGCGCAGCGCTGAACCTGGCGGCCCCCGCCAGTGCCAACGAGGTGCTGCTGGGCGTGCGCCCAGAGCACCTGGTGATGCAGGAGACGGCCCCGTGGCGCGGCCGCGTCAGCGTTGTGGAGCCCACGGGCCCCGACACCTATGTGATGGTGGACACGGCCGCAGGCAGCGTCACGCTGCGCACCGACGCCCAGACCCGTGTGCAGCCCGGCGACGCCGTGGGTCTGGCGGTAGAGCCCGCCAACGCCCACTGGTTTGACGCCAGCAGCGAGAATCGGCTGGCGTGAGCCGCGCGGCGCAAGCGCCGCCGGATCGTTGCATGTAGTGTGCTGTCACGCAAATAGCTGCACATGAAATCGCGTCCTCACCCCCAGGGCTGCGTTGCAAATCCTCGCGATAGCGACGGCTATCACTGCGGTTTGCGCCTTGCTCTGGGCGCGATGTCATCGATTTCATTTCGTGCAGCTATTTGCGGGACAGCACACTGTTTGCTATTGAAACAATAGCTGCTAGCGCATGTTCTACTAGCGCTGGCAGCTGTTTTTGCTTAAAAACACTGCATGACACCCCTGCGCCTGCTGGCCGACATTGGCGGCACCAACATTCGCCTGGCCTGGCAAGACCAGCCTGATGGCCCCCTGCACGACACCCGTGTGCTGCCCTGCGCACAGTTCCCCTCAGTGGACGCCGCACTAGCGGCCTACCTGGCCGAAGTGAACATAGCCACCCCGCGCGAGGCGGCGTTTGGCATCGCCAACCCGGTCACGGGCGACGCCATCCGCATGACCAACCACAGCTGGAGCTTTTCGCAGCGCGCCGTGCGCGAGGCCTTTGGTTTTGAGCGGCTGGTGGTCATCAACGACTTCACCGCACTCGCGCTGGCGCTGCCCCTGCTCACGCCCGAGCAGCTGCGCCCCGTGGGCGGCGGTGTGGCCGTGCCGGGCGCTGCGATTGCGCTGCTGGGCCCGGGCACGGGCCTGGGCGTGTCGGGCCTGGTGTTTCCGCCCGGCTCGAGCCTGGGGGTGCCGCTGTCGGGCGAGGGCGGCCATGTCACGCTGGCCGCGCAGACCCAGCGCGAGTTCGATGTGCTGGGCATCCTGCAAGAGCGCTACGGCCACGTGTCGGCCGAGCGCGCCGTGTGTGGCGCCGGGCTGGTGGACCTGTACCACGCGCTGCGCCGGCTGGCCCAGCGCGGTGGCAAGGAAGTCAGCTCCGCCGCGCAGGTGACCGAGCTGGCGCTGCAGGCCAACGACCCGCTGGCGCTGGAGGCGCTGGAGCTGTTCTGCGGCTTTCTGGGCAGTGTGGCGGGCAACCTGGCGCTCACGCTGGGTGCGCGCGGTGGCGTGTACCTGGGCGGCGGCATGGTGCCGCGACTGGGCACGTGGTTTGACCAGTCCCCGTTCCGCGCACGGTTTGAATCCAAAGGGCGCTTCCAGTCCTATCTGGCGACCATTCCCTGCTGGGTCATCGACCCCAGCGCCACGCCCGCGCTGTTTGGCGCATCGCGTGCGCTGGACATTGCGGGCTCGGACGCATGAGCAGCAACAGCGCACCACCGCCCATGCTCCGGCCCACCGGCGYGCACCATGTGGCCATCATCGCCAGCGACTACGCCCGCTCCCGCCGCTTCTACACAGAGGTGCTGGGCCTGCAGGTGGTGCACGAGCACTACCGCGCCGAGCGGCAGTCGTTCAAGCTCGACCTTCAACTGCCCGATGGCACGCAGGTGGAGCTGTTTTCCTTTCCTGAACCGCCTGCGCGCCCGTCCTACCCCGAGGCCTGCGGTCTGCGCCACCTGGCCCTGCGCGTGGCCGACATGCAGGCCAGCGTGGCCGCCTTGGCCGCCAATGGCGTGGCCGTGGAGCCGGTGCGCACGGACCCGTTCACCGGGGCGTTGTTCACTTTTTTTGCCGACCCGGATGGGTTGCCGATTGAGCTGGTGGCAGAGGGCAGGGCGCGGTAACCCGCACATCGCTGCAACGCCACAGCAACACGGAGTGGCCATTGCGCAGGCGCAGAGAGTGCGGACCAGCCCCCCTGGATAAGGCCCTATTTCAACCACGCCTTGACGCGCGCCGATAAAGCCTCGGTGCTGATCCCGTAGCGGTCGTGCAGCGTGGGCAAAGCCCCCGCATCCAGGTAGGCATCGGGCAGCCCCGCCAGGCGGAATCGCGCGGGCTGTACGCCGTTTTGCAGCAGCGCGCTGGCCACAGCCTCGCCCAGGCCGCCAACCACCGAATGGTTCTCGGCCACCACCACCAGGCGCGGCTTGCGCTGCACCTCGGCCAGGATGGTCGCAACATCGAGTGGCTTGATGGTGGGGCAGTGCAGCACGCCCACGCCGATGTGGTCGGCCTGCAGCGCCTTGGCCACCTCCAGCGCGCGCATGGTCAGGAAGCCGCTGGAGATGATGAGCACCTCGTCGCCATCCACCAGGCGCTTGGCCTTGCCCAGCTCAAACTGGTAGTCGTACTCGTCCAGTACCAGCGGCACATTGCCTCGCAAAAGGCGCATGTAGACGGGGCCGTTGTGGGCAGCCATTTGTGGCACGGCCTGCTCGATGTCGAGGGCATCGCAGGGGTCGATGATGGTCAGGCCCGGGATGCCGCGCATCATGGCCAGGTCTTCGGTGGCCTGGTGGCTGGGGCCATAGCCGGTGGTCAGGCCGGGCAGCGCGCAGCACATCTTCACGTTCAGATTTTCTTCGGCAATCACCTGGTGGATGAAGTCGTACGCGCGGCGCGTGCCAAACACGGCGTAGGTGGTGGCGAAGGGAATCAGCCCTTCCTTGGCCATGCCGCCTGCCGCACCCATCAGCAGCTGTTCGGCCATGCCCATCTGGTAGAAGCGCTCGGGGTGGGCCTGTGCGAACAGGTGCAGGTCGGTGTACTTGGCCAGGTCGGCGGTCATACCCACGATCTCGGGGCGGGTGGCGGCCAGTTCGACCAAGGCCTTGCCAAACGGTGCGGCCTTGACGCGCTGCCCCTCGCCCGCGATGGAGGCGATCATGGCGGAGGTGGTCAGGCGCGGTTTTTTCTCGGCAACGGTGTTCATGCGGCGGCTCCTTCGGGGGCGTTCTGGTCGAGGATGGCGAGGGCCTGCTGCCACTCGGGCGGATCGACGCGGATGAAATGGTTTTTGTCGCGCGTCTCCAGGAAGGGAACGCCCTTGCCCATGAGCGTGTTGAACAGGATCACGCGCGGCTTGGGCTCTGTCAGATTTCGCGCGGTGTCAAAGGCCGCCAGCACGGCAGCCAGGTCGTTGCCATCGACACGCTGCACATGCCAGCCAAAGGCCAGCCACTTGTCGGCCAGCGGCTCGAAGCCCAGCACTTTGCTGCTGGGGCCGTCTGCTTGCTGGTTGTTGATATCCACCAGACAGATCAGGTTGTCGAGCTGGTGGTGGGCCGCCGACATGGCGGCCTCCCAGGT